>NZ_JBFAKG010000121.1:0-24779 GCF_040655595.1 Saccharopolyspora sp. NPDC050389 | reverse complement strand
CCCTACCCGCTGGAGGACATGCTCGCCGAAGCCCGCGGATTCCGGCTCGCCATGACCCTGGCCCACCAGCACCTTGGCCAACTCCCACGCGAGCTCAAGGAAGGAATCTCCACCAACGCCCGCAGCAAGATCTTCTTCAACGCCAGCCCCGAAGACGCCCGCGAACTCTCCCGCCACACCACACCACGCCTGTCCGACCACGACCTCGCGCACCTGGACGTCTACCACGCCGCCGCGCGACTGGTCCTGCACGGCGCCGAAGCCGAACCCTTCACCCTCCTCACCCAACCACTCCCACCACCGATCCCCGGACGCGCCCGGGAGATCCGCCGCATCGCCCGGCACACCAACCAGCAGCCCGCATCACAACCCGCCGAAGTGGACGGACACCAATCCCGCAGCGCGGATCCACGCCGCAACACCTAGCCACCCACGAGCGTTCGAAGTCGGTCCTCCGTGCTCGTCGTGGCGATACCCGACTGTCCATGACCTCTGGTCTGGAGGTGCTACTCCCGTGATCACCAACCCGACCCGGCAGCGCGCGCTGCATGGCCTCAAACCCGCACGACCGACCCCGCGCGTCGCGAACTCCGTTGAGCACCAGGCCACATTGGCCTGGCGGCTGACACCCCGCGACAAATGGATCATCCGGATGCTGCACGAACACCGCGTGCTCACCGCCACCCAGATCACCGCCTGCGCGTTCCCGTCCTTCCGCTCCGGCCGCCAGCGCCTGCGCGAGCTGTTCCAATGGTCGGTCCTCGACCGCTTCCAGCCCGCCATCGTGCTCGGCACCGCACCCATGCACTACGTCCTCGGCCCCGCCGGCGCCGCCGTCCTCGCCGGCGAACACGGCCTGGACGTCAAAGACCTCGGATACCGCCGCGACCGGACCATGAGCATCGCCCACCACCAGCGCCTGGCCCACACCGTCGGCGTCAGCGAGTGGTTCACCACCCTCATCGCCCGCACCCGCCACCATCCCGAGGAAACCCTGCGAGCGTGGTGGTCGGAGGTCCGCTGCGTCCGCCACTTCGGCGACCTCGTCCGCCCCGACGCCTACGGCCGCTGGCACACCCCTGCCGGCGAGACCGAGTTCTTCCTCGAATTCGACCTCGGCACCGAAACCGTGCCCCGCGTCGCCCGCAAAATCCACGGCTACGCCCACCTCGCCACAGCCACCGCCATCACCACCCCCGTCCTGGTGTGGCTGCCCACCAGTCGCCGCGAAGTCACCGTCCGCCGACAACTCCACCGCACCTGGCACGACCTCGACCAACCACACCGGGTTCCCGTCGCCACCGCCGCGGCCGACCGCCTCAACCCCGACCACGGCCACCCCAGCCCCGCCGAACCCATCTGGGCGCCACTTGCCGCC
Source organism: Saccharopolyspora sp. NPDC050389 (assembly GCF_040655595.1). NCBI lineage: Bacteria > Bacillati > Actinomycetota > Actinomycetes > Pseudonocardiales > Pseudonocardiaceae > Saccharopolyspora > Saccharopolyspora sp. NPDC050389. The sequence goes on along the minus strand of NZ_JBFAKG010000121.1, from coordinate 23,401 downwards.
ACCGGAGGCGACGCCAGGTACCCGTTGCACGACCTCACTGATGTGTGGAACCTCCCAGCCCCCAGCACCATGAACGCCCCCGCGGCCGGCGCGACCCCGCCGGGCGTACTGCCGATGCCGATGCCCCCTCCGCGTCAGCCTCGCAGGTTTTCGAGGTGATCAGCCCTTGTCTGCCCTCGTCAAGATCGTGCTCGCCGTCGTGGGCGGGCTCGTCGTCCTTATCATGTTCATGGCCGCTGGGGCTGCCGGTGTCGTCGCCACGGTCCTCGGCGGTGCCCATGAGACACGCTGCACATTCGCCGGGAACGAGACGCCCGCCGTACCCGGCTACACGTCTGAGCAACTCGCCAACGCCACAACCATCATCACGGTCGGCAAACAGCTCAACGTGCCCGAACGCGGATGGATCATCGCGCTGGTCACTACCATCCAGGAGTCCCGGCTGCGCAACCTTCACCACGGTGACCGCGACAGCCTGGGCCTGTTCCAGCAACGCCCATCCCAAGGCTGGGGCACGCGAGAAGAAATCCTGAACCCGACCTACAGCGCGACCCAGTTCTACCGGCACCTACTCGCGTTGCCCGACTGGCCGGCGATGAGCATCAACGACGCCGCACAAACTGTCCAGCGCTCCGGATTCCCGCACGCCTACGCCCGCCACGAACCCGCAGCACGACAACTCCTCACGGCCCTCCACGGACACACCTGCACCAGGACACCAGCAGCGGGGCAGTGGACTGTACCCGTGCAGGGGCAATGCACCTCACGCTTCGGGTCCCGCGGCGTCGGCTTCCACCGCGGACTGGATATCGCCGCACCACTCGGCACACCGATCCTCGCCGCTGGCAGCGGCACCGTCATTGACGCCGGACCCGCCACCGGCTTCGGCCTCTGGATCCGTATTCAGCACCCCGACGGCACCATCACTACCTACGGTCACAACAACCGCAATCACATCCAACCAGGCCAGCAAGTCCGCACCGGGCAACTCATCGCCGAGGTCGGAAATCGTGGCGAATCAACCGGACCACATCTGCACTTCCAGATCGAACAACACGGGCAGCCAACCGATCCGGTCACGTTCTTCCGGCGGCACGGCGGGCCAGCCCTGTGCGACCAGTGACACACGTACCCCTGCACATCACCGCGCCCGGGGCCGATGGCGATTCGATTCGCTGGGGCTGCGGAATGGGCACCGGCGTGCCCGATCGGAGCAATGTCTACACAAGACAGTCATCTTGTCCGGAATCCGCTTGACAGAACCAGGACAACGAAGCGTCCATGTCTGTGTAGCCCGCTCGACCGGCAGCGCACCGGGGGCTGCACCGCCCCCGGGGGCATGACCCACCACCCATCCCAAACAGGAGTGAACCGTCATGCCCAGCAAGAACGACAACGCCCGCACCACAGCCAAGCAGCGCCCGTTGAAAGCCGTTCCCACAGCCGACACCGATAGGAACCCGACGCCTATGCGCACCGAATCCCAGGACAAGGTGTGGGCCGCACTCCACGCCAACCCGGGCGCCACCACTATCGACATCGCCGAAGCTGCCGGAGTCGGCCGATCCACAGCCGGGAAGATCCTGGCAACGTGGGCCAAAGACGGCAGCGTCACCCGCATCTCCGGCATCGGCGACGGCGGACGCCGCAGCGCCGACTGCTGGACCATGACCCACACCGACCAGATCACGCCCCTGCCCGGAGCAGCTTCCCCCGCACGCGACGACACCACGCCGCAACCGGCCGTCGTGGACGAGCCAAGCCAGCGGCAAAGCCCCGGCCAGAACGACGAATCTACCGCAGAGGGCCAGGAATCCGGGGAAGACGCACAAGAGGCCAGCGGCGTCGATGATGCTCCCGGCCCAATCACCAAGGGGCCCCGCCTGAGTAAGGGTGAATTGCGCGGCATGGTCGAGGACTACCTCACCGAACGTTCTGGAGAAGAATTCAGCCCCAACGCCATCGGCACAGCACTCAACCGCTCCTCCGGGGCGGTCAACAACGCGCTCGAAAAGCTCGTCGCCGATGGCTACGCAGTGCAAACGCAGGACAAGCCCAAGCGCTTCGCCGCCAAACAAACCGACATGCCCGCCAGCTAAACCACTCACCGACGAAAGAATCACGTAGCAGGGCCAGCCCCCCCGGAAGGGAGCCTGGCCCTGCGGTGCGTTGGTCCTCGAGCTTGGCGCCACGGTCGAATTTGCGGGAGTGAATGATGGGAAACCGTGGACTGGCATGAGCGTTGCCTTGCCAGCCGGTAGAGCAAGGCGACCCGAAGCGTTGATGCCCGACTGGACGCGCTGTGCTCGGCGACGTCCCGGTGGCATCAGCATGGGCTGGATCGCCGGTGATTCGGCACAGCGGATTCGTTGGGATCCCCGGTAGAAGACTGGAGGCGCTGATCGTGGATTCGGCGTGCGCGGGGATGCGTCCGGCGTCGCGGGCGGTGATCCGGGATCGTGGTTTTAGTGCCGTAGTGGGGTGTCTTGGCAGCCTGGTAGGTGGCCGGGGTCGGTGTAGAACTCGTCTACGGGCCCCTTGTTGTGATCGGGGTCGAGGTGGTCGCCGAGGTCGGCGAGCGTGGCTATGCGGGCAGTCGGAACGTCCGCGCCGCAGCTGGGGCAGACGTCGATCAGGAGCCATCCGTCGCCGGTAGTGGTGAGGTCGGGGACGAACCGCCATGAGCGTGATGTGTCGGTGACGGTGATCAGGTCCCCGGGGACGGGGCCGCTTCGGGCGCGGTAGGTGCGGTGGGCATCGTCGGCGACGGTCACCCACGCCACCGGGACTTGCAGCGCGGCCGCGATCGTGCGGGCCACGCGTGCGCGCCGTTTCCACCGAGTCCACTGTGGTGGGCCATCGTGGCGGTGGTTGAAGCCGTCTGGATCGGTTGCGCGCAGGGACCGTGCGACGTCGACTGCGCGCAGAGCAAGCCCGGAACGGGCGCGTGCGGGAGATGTGGCTGTGTCGGGCATCTCGTGGCTCCCCGGCTGGTGTAGTCGGACATTTTCATGGGACAAGACCGCCGCCGGTGTCCCTGTCGTTGAGCAAGGGTGTGGGGCAGTCGCTGCATTCTTCGCGGCCGAAGCTGGTGATGAAGGCGCACTGCTTCTCGTGTGCTTTGGTGAGCGTGATCGAGCCGTTCGTCTGCGGGATGATCAGAAGGGGATATCCGTTCGACTGTGCCCATTCAATGTCGTCGGGCTCGATCGTGGTCTCGCCGTTGTAGCCGTACGTGGTGGCGAACAGTGCGTGCAGCGTGGCAACCAGCTCGGTAGTGGAGACGTTGACTCCGGGAGGGTTGGCGAGGATAGCCTCGGCACGGTGGACAAGCCGGTCGGCTGCGCGGCCGAGCTCGTCTGTGGGAGAGATACGGCTTGTCCGGGGGTGTCTGGTGTCCGTCAGCCAGTTCTCAGGGGCGTCGTTGGTGAGGTGGGTCCAGGTCACGTTGTCGGCGAGCACTTCGGCGACGGCGTAGCTCTGAGAGGTGTCGAGATAGCGATGGATTCGTACGCGGACCGTCCGGTCTGCGATGCGTGCGATTCGTTGATATTCGTAGAAGTCCCATGTACTACGGCAGGTTTCAACAATGATGGTGTGCGACACGGCTGGTTCTCCGTTTTGGCTTCGTAGTGTGTTCGGTCAGGTGGCGGCGTTGGTTTCCTGGGGCCCGGTGCGGTGCGCCTGCCTGTAGGCGTAGACAGCGGCCGAGAGAGGTTCTCGCAGGGCTTGCATGCTCGCGATGGCCGCGTCGTAGTTTCCCGAGTCCGAACACGATGCGAGGCTGAAGAGGTGACGGTTGCCGTCGGCGACTCCGTGCAGGTAGCGGGAGATGCTGGCGGCGAATCGCTCGGCCGCGTCATGATGGTGGGCGAAGTTCTCTGCGATAACCTTCAGCACGATGTCGACGGGGTGGGTGTCGTCGAGTTCTGCGCAGGTAATATCCGCGACTTCGGTCAGGACCTTGTCGGTGCTGTTGAAACGGTTCTCGGGCAACGCTCTCTCCTATTCTGACGCTTCCACTGTGGTCAGTTGGTGCCGTGGGCTGGCTTTCGCTTGGAGCGGCTACCGGGTGCCAGGTGGCCGGAGGTCCGGCCACCTGGCGGGGCGGCTAGCGGGCGGCGCGTAGGGCTGCGGTGGCGGCTTGGCCGATGGCGTGCGCGGTGGCAGTGGGATCGGCGAGTGGGTGAACGGTGACGCCGTGCAGTGGGCTCACACAGGGGCTGTCGGGTGCGAGCCACAGCACGGCGCATCCGTTGGCGCGCAACCGATCGACGCGGCGCTGTCCTTCTGTGCGTGCGTCGTGCCGGTATTGACCGTCGGAGACGATGACCAGCAGCCGCGCGGCTGCTGGGCGGTAGAGGTCCAGGGCTCCGTCGAGGGCGTTGATGGCGCGCGGGATGTCTTCGTAGTTGTCGTCGGCGTCGAACTCGGTCACGTGCGCGGGGGCGGAATCGGGGTGGGTGATGGCGCGCACCCGGTTCCCGAAGATCACGGTCGCGGCTGCGGCCGGAATCTGGGCGTGGTGGGTGGCGTGGTTGAGGATCCAGGCGGCGGAGGCGACAGGTCCGGCGAAGGCCCCCATGGATCCGGACACGTCACAGGCGATACCGAGCCGCAGTGGTGGGCTGGGCGCGATGCGTCGGGTGGTGCGGGTGAACGGTTCGGCGGTCGGTAGCGCCCCGGCGGCGCGTTGCGCGTCGGCGGCCAGTGCGCCGCGCATCCGCAGCCGTCCGGGTGGTGTGGGCGAGGTTGTCTTTGTTGCCACACGGTCGCGGATTCCGGCCGTGCTCAGTGCGCGACCGAGTCGGCGCCCGGCAGCGCGTTCCTGCCCTGTGGGGGGTCGTGTCCCTGTGATTGTGGTTTTCCCGGTACGCGGTCCGCCGATTGCGGAGAAGACCTTCCGCGCGGCTTTCGCGGCGTCTTCTTTGCAGCAGGGCGGCCGCGTGGGCGGCCGCGTGCGGCGTCATGCCAGGGGCGCGGGTGGGGTCGTTCGCGTGGGTGTCGGCGAGGATGAGGTTGGTGGCCGACGCGCGCAGCCAGTGCCGGTCGTCGGGGCGGCGGCGGATCTGGGAGGCCTCGATGCGGGATTCTTCCAGCAGCATCGCGGCATCGACCGCGCCGGGCGGCGCGTCGCGGGGCGGTTCCCAGACGGAATGGCGAGCGTGGGCGCATTCGTGTGTGAGCAAGCCCCACGCGGTGGCGTAGCGGGCCCGGTCGCCGAGGCGGTCGGGGGTCATAGTGGTGGGGTCCACTGTGCCCAGGTGGGTGCCGTCGATCTCGATCGTGGCGTGGTGCGGGAAGTAGCAGGCGGGCGACCCGTGCCCCGCCCCGGGCGCGATGGTGACGAGGAGGTCTTCCCGGTCGGCTATGACCGGAACCTCGTCGGTGAGTGTGGCGGACAGGCGCAACCACACGGCGTCGCGGGACGAATCGAGGCGGGTCTTGTCGACAGTGGTGTCGCTGATCAGATGCGTACTCATGGGGATCGTCCTTCCAGGACTTTCGAAGTGGCGGGGTGTGGGGTTAGACCCGTGCGCCGAGTGCTAGCGGCTCGATCACGGTGCCGAACGCGTCGCGCACGGCCGCCGCTACGGTGTCGCGGTCCTCTTCCGGCGCGATACCCACGAGGTTCGCTGCGGCAGCGTCTGCGCCGAGTACGGCGGAGATCCGTTCGAACGCGATCAGTTCGCGAAGCTGCGGGGCCCAGCGGACCTCGCCTTTGCGTTGGCGCGTCGCGAGATTCCGCGCCACGCGCACCGCGCGGCGGTCGATTTTCAGTTGCTTAGCCAAATCGAAGTCCGTGGAGACCTGGATCTGCGCGGAGAACCGTGACGACAGGGCGTCGGTGAGGACCGCGCCGTGCACGCCGGGGTTGTGTCCGGCGACGACGTAGAAACCGGGCTCGGCGGTCACCACTTCGCCGCCGTTGGCTTTCACGGTGATCTGGCGGCGTCCGTCCATGGCCGGGTACACCACGGCCAGGACGGTGGGCGGGATCAGGGTGGCGTCATCGATGAACAGGCACCGGCCTTCACGCATCGCGGTGACCAGGGGGCCGTGGACGAAAACGTAACGGCCGTCGGGTGTCTGGGTGTATTCGCCCACGAAGTCCGCGACCGTCGTGTCACCGTCGCCCTGCACTGTGATCAGGTCCGGGAAGGCGGCCTCGACGACCGAGGTCTTCCCCGTTCCGGGGGGCCCGTACAGCAGGGAGGACACACCTGCGGCGCGTAGCTTGCGCAACGCGGTGACATCCGGCAACCCCGACAATTGCCGGGGGTGGTAGGTCTGCCCGTTCGGGCGGGTCACCGGACCCGACACGGGCTCCTCTTCCGGGGGCACGGGAGTCGGGTGTGGAGCCTCGGGTTCCGGCGCGGCTGGCGTGGGTGCGGCTTTCCGGGGGCGGCGCGGGGCCTTGGCGGGGCTCGCCGCCGGTGCGCTCGGGGCGGTCGCGGCACCGGCGGTCGCGGCCGTCGCCCGGTACCGTAGCGGCGCCCACGAGGTCCGTTCGGCCTCGCCGCGATCGGTGAGCACCTGCAACGCGTTCCCGACCGCGCCCGACGAGCGGCCCAACTTTTTAGCTATGTCGCGCGGCGTGAATTCCGTTCCCGCGTGATCGGCCAGGAATTCGGCGACAATCCGCCGCAGCTCGCCACTGCGCAACCGCACACCCCCCGAAGCACCCGAGGGCGCCGGAGTGGGCGTGGAGGTTCCCGGCGAACCGGCGGGCGGTGTCATGTGCAATTCCCCTTCCCATGCGGTGGGCCACACAATCGGCGTCTCGGTTTCGGCGGCGGCATCGTCCGGTTCGCAGGTTTCGGCGGCAGGTTGGATCGCGGCCATCGGCACGGTAGCTCCCTCGGTGAACATAGTCCGCCAGGGGCGGCATTTCGGTGATTTCCCGGTTCCCCCGGTGATGGTTCAAAGATAGCTCTGTGCCGCGCACGATTCAACAAATAGCGCCCCCATTTTCAGGACTCTTTTCGAATCACCCAATGGGGGCGAACTGTCGGTATTTTGAAATCACGCTGCATTGTTATTCGATTCGCAATGTGCCGGCCAGTGGAATCAATGAAAGTGGTGGCCTGAAATGCATCTAAAGACTAAAATGAAAAACAATGATAGCGAGGGGGCTATCTATCGGGAAATGGGCAGTGGGAGGCGAGCTTGGAGTGTCATGACGTGATGCCTGGCCGGCAGCCCGCCTCGATGTTTCTCCCGGCCTGTGGCCAGGCCAGTCGGGGATACCTGCTGATCCCCCGTGACGCTCGCTACGCAGCGCGGGACAGTCGCAGAGGGGGTGGTCGTCTAAGCGCCGCCTCCTGCGGATCCACCTGGTGATCCTCCATATGCACCCCCAATGCTGGCCCGCTGCTCATGCCGACAGCCGTGTGGTGCAGGCGGGGCCGCGGACGTGTCCGCCGCGGCCCCGCCTGCAATTTATTGGGCCTTGTCGTAGGCCTCGACGATCTCCGCGGGGATACGGCCTCGGTCGGACACCTGAAAACCTTGTTCGCGAGCCCAGGTGCGAATGGCCTGATTGCGTTCTTTGTCCGGGGCTTGCGGCGCGGCAGCCATGCCAGGCTTGATGGACGCGCGCTTACGTCCCCCGGTCCGGCGGGCATGGGACACATAACGTGTCAGGGCGTCCCGAAGCCCGGCGGCGTTGTCCTGAGACAGATCGATCGCGTAACCGACTCCATCCAGTCCGAACTCGACGGTGGCCTCAGCGGGCGTGCCGTCGATGTCGTCGACGAGCTGAACGGTGACTTTCTGAGCCATACAGTTCCCTTCGTTTGTCCGGTATCTTGAATGTCGGACGCCTGTACGGAAACGGATTGTAGGGCAACCGCCCGAGATAAAATGCACGGAGCGCCGCGTCCGGGTGGATTGCGGTCGCGGCATTCTCTGGGGTGTCACATGTGCTGGCTGTTGCGGGCGGCGATGTTCTATGCTTCCGCAGCAAGGAGCACCTGCTGACTTCGGGGCTCCTGTAATGGATCTCTGGACTTGCTGTTTGGATGGTGCTGTGGCTGAAAAGACCGTGGTCGAGTTCGTTGATGACATCGACGGCTCACCCGCCGAGCAGACCACGACGTTCTCTTTGGATGGAGTGGTCTATGAGATCGACCTCAACGCCCACCACGCGCAGCACCTTCGGTCCCTGCTTCAGCGCTACATCACCCACGCGCGTCGGGAACCGACTGCCGGCGGCGGGAACCGGCGCGCCGAGCGCGATCAACGCCGGGCCCGCGACACCAACAGAGGCCTGACAGCGCAGATTCGAGAGGCAGCCCAGCGTACCCGCGAACACCTCACCCACCAGCCTGCCACGGAGCAGACAGACCACACCGATCCCGAGCCCCCGGCTGAGATCACGGTGGTGGAACCGCACACCCCGAAAGAACCGCGGAATTCCACGCGTGCCCCAGAGTTGGCGCCGCCGCAGTTTTCATCGATCTAGTAGCTCGACAGGCTGCCCTGCTGGCCGAGTAGGGCGCTGCCGGAGCCAGGTGGACTTGTTGTTCTGCCGACGGTCAGATCGCCCCTCGCCACATGTGGGGCGGCCTGACCGTCGGCACCGCTGGCCGGGTTCATCATGGCGACGGGCTTTTATGTGCGGCGGGAAGGCACGGCGCGCAGTCGTGGTGAGCTTGCGGTGTCCTGGGATGCTGCGCCGGCCTGTGGTGCGGGCAGGGCGGCGTGGATCAGTGGTGCGGCGCGGTAGGTCCATCCCGGTCCTGCGTTCTTCCAGCAGCCCAGCATCAGCCAGCGCCCGCGGCGGGTGAGCCACAACCAGACGTCGACCAGATCGGGATCGTCGCCGTCGGCGGGTGGAAGGAGCTGCAGGACAACGGTTCCCGCAGGAAGGGAGGCGGGGCTGAGGTTCGGCTTCCAGGCCCCGGTGAAGCCAGTGAGGGCCTGGTGAGGGTCTCGGTCAGTGGAGGTGATGACGATGCCGCCGGTGTTGCGGGGCATGCGCATCGGCGGCGGAGGACCGAGGGGGCAGGTCACCCGGGTACGCGCGGCAGGTGAGGGGCACGGCGGGGCAGGCGCCCGGTGCGGCCGTGGGCCGGGAGCGCGCAGTTCTTGTGTCGGTGGTGTGTGAAGCAGTGAACGGTCTACTGAGGACATTTCCGTTACCTCCTTGGTGAATTTCAATTTCCAGGGCCAGTGGTATGGACGCTCCGGTCAGGGGTGTTGTCAACCGGGGTGTTGTGCGGCGGGGTGAACTGGACCGGCGTGGCGTATCCCCGTGTCGGCGGTCGGCGGTTGGGGAACTGACCGGATCACTTGCTGGGCGTGGCGGTGTTGCAGTGCGGTGGCAAGGGCTTGGGTTTCTGGTGCGGGTGCGCAGTCGATGTCCCGCAGCCGCGCTTCGAGGAGCGTGAGGGTGCGGGGGATGCCGTCGTGGATGCCGAGACGGTCTTGCAGTCGCATGATGTCGCGGTAGAGATGTTCGTTGTAGGGGTCGAATCCGGCGGCGGTTTCCAGCAGTTCCAGGGTGTGTTGGGGATTGTCGGCGACGTGGTGGCGGGCGAGTTCGCTGATGGTGTTGATCGCGGTGCGTTGCGTGGCGTGCCGGGTGGTGTGGATCCATTCGGAGTCGATGCCTTCGCCGAGTTCACCGCGGTAGGAATCCATGATTTCGCTTAGCGCGGCGAGGCGCTGTGTCGTGTTCTGTGTGCGGCGGAGGCTGTGTTCGGCGTGGGTGAAGCGGTGGTAGTCGACTTTGACGAGGTCCGGGTTCAATCGCAGGTGCTGGTTGTGGGTGTCGACGATGTCGCCGGCCCTGCCGTGGGTGGCGTGTGTGAGTGTGGCGCGTAGCCGGGAGAGGGCGGTATTGAGTGCGTTGGTGGGGCGTGCTGGGGGACTGGTGTGCCACAGGTCGGTGATGAGGCTGTCGCGGGCAACACCATCGGGATGCACGGCGAGGTAGGTGAGGAGCTCGCGTTGGCGTGGCGCGAGCTCCGCGGAGAGGTCCCGCCAGTCGCCAGGCTCGTCGTTGCAGGACAAGGCGAATTCCCCGAGGACCCGCAACGCCAGCACCGCGTTACTGGAGTTGGATACGTCAGCGTTCGGGTCCGGTGTTCTGCCGGTCCCGGAGTGCTCTGTGCTTGTGCCGGCAGCGGCCCCGTCGCCGGGGGATGGGTTGTTTTCTTCCGCGTCCGGTGTGGATTCTCGTGGGAGAGGTGCGGGCTGGGGCGTGTCGTGACCGGCCGCGTGTGCCCCGGGAGCTGCAGGTGTTCTCGAGGCTGTCGCGGTGGCCTGATGAGGGTGGGGGCCGGCGTGGTGGGCGAGGGTGAGTAGGTCGTCGGCAGCGTGTGGGGTAGCGGTGAACATCCGGATGCCCAGCAAATGCTCCGCTGCGGCGTCCGGGGTCGTTGAGTCCACGATTCCGTTGGCGTCGATGGTGAGTGTCGTTCCCGCATCCCATCGTCCGAGGGCGAGCACCGCGGGGTCACCGTTGCTGGCCGCGGCGTGCACTCGGGCACGCAGGCCCGTGTTCGGAGATTGCAGGGGCGAGGACACCACGAGCACGCCCCGTCGGCCGTCGCTCGCGGTGAGGTCGTCGAGGGCGGTGTCGAGATCATCGGTCACCTCGAGTGGCGGCGGTAGCGCCGCTTGGTTCGGGAACAGCGCGTCCGCGACGGTTCGCTGCACGGCCACCCGTCGCGGCCGGTGGTTCTGGAGGCCGAGGATGACAGCCCGCATTGCCCCCTCGGCTCCCGGTCCCGTCAGGCCAAGGCCGCCGGTCGCAGCCACGTTGAGCTGCACGGTGTCACCGGTCTCGCCGGCGCCGAGGTCGGCGATCACATCGCCGGGTTCCGTTGTGGTTTCTTCGGATTCTCCGCACGCGGGGAGGCCAGCATCGACGGGCTCGGCAGTGTCGAGGCGGGGTTGGGTGGCGCGGGAATGGGCGAGTTTGAGTTGGTACACCGTGGGTGGAACCGGATAGTCCGGCGGGGGAGTGGTTCCGGGACGGTGGGTACGGCGGTGCCGCTGGCGCGCGATGATCAGCGCAGCGCTGGCGGCCGCGGCGAGTCCCAAACCGAGGAACACACCCGGGGCGATCTCCACGCCTGGGCCGCGCACCGGAGCAACAGCCGTGTCGGGGATGGATGGCCCCAGGCTTTCCAGTGACGATGCCGGGTCGTCTTTGGTGGGTTCAGCCGGCGGAGTGTTCGGACGTGCCGGCTGGGGCGCGTGGTCGTGTGGGGGTGGCAGGGCGAGTCGCCAGCCGGGAAAGAGGATGTCCGGGTCGCGTAGGACTCGGCCGTCGGCCTGGGGGTGGTGGGTGTTGAGGTCGGCGATCTCGCGCCACCGGTCGGGGGCGCCGAGTTCGCGTTCGGCGATGGTGGTGAGGGTGTCGTCCGGTTGGACGGTGATCCAGCGCGCGTCGTCGGGGATGACCACGGGGGCGGGGAGGTGGGTGGCATCCGGCGGCAGCAGGAGGATCCAGCCGGTGAGGAGGTACTCGCCGTCGCCGATGCGGTCGGCATTGAGATCAAGGATCTCGTGCCAGCGGTGGGGGTCGCTGAGGTGGCGCGCGGCCAGACCCCAGAGGGTGTCGCCGCGGGTGACACGGTAGCGGGGGCAGTCCGGGCGGATGTCGTCGTCGATGGCTTCGGGGGTGCTGGGTTCGGGCAGGTCGGGGTACCCGCCCGAACCCAGCCGCATGGTGGCGTCGGGGCCGTGGGGCGCCGGCCCGACACCACCGGGGTGCTGGGGTGCGGTGACCGCCACCGGAGGGGATACCGGTGTGGCGGAGACGTTCGACGGGGTGCCGGCGACGATCGCGGCGGCCACCAGGCCGGTGATCCACCCACGGGGCCCGATCCTCGCCAGCCTCTGCCGGGTGACGTCGGCGCCGAAGCGGACGAGGAGTAGGAGATCGCACACGCTCCACCAGAGCATCACGAACCAGCTGACCCACCCGACGCCGAGCAGGGCGAGGGTGAGGGCGCCGTCGATGCCGAGGTCGAGACGCAGGGTGTGCCAGGTGTTTTCCAGCCAGGGGCGCAGTTGTTCGGCAAGTGGTGGTGCCAGCGTCGAGTCGTCGAGGGCCGGCCAGGTCAGGTTCGGCAGGGTGATGAGGACGTCGCCGGCGACCGCCAGGATCACGGGGAGCCCGGCGAGGAGGGCGGCGAGTCCGAGCACGGCCGCGACCGCCCGGATCCGGTCCGCGACAGTGCGGCGGGTGGTGGTCATGGCAGGCCGCCGGGGGTGCTGGTGCCGACGCCGAGTCCGGCGGTGGCGTCGCCGGTGACGGTGTGGGTGTCCCAGAGCAGCCCGATCTTGGAGGGCTCGGCATAGTGCACGGTGACGTGCACGGTGCTGCCGCCCTCCAGCACTACTGATCCGGTGTGGCCGGTGGTGCCGAGGTAGTGGCGGGCGGCGCCGAGGGCGGCGCGGGTGTCGAGAGTGATGGTGGCGCCGCGGGTGTCGAGCGCGGTGAGTGCGGCGCGGGCGGCTTCGGCGGCCACCGCGTCGGCGCGGGCCAGCACCCGCAGCCGGTCGGCACCGTCGACCACGATTGCGACGATCAGCAGCAGGCACGGCACGAGCACCGCGACCAGCACGCTGACCGACCCGTCCTCCCGGGACCGCTTGGTGTGGCGGGTCATGAGCGTGTCCGGTAGGGGTCGACGGGGCTTGCGAACCTCGCCTCGAGGGCAATGGCGCCGGGGAGTCCGGGCAGGCCGGTGAGATCGGACAGCGCGACGGCGCAGCTCAGGGTGACCGTGACGTGGCCGGGTTGCCCCGCACGGTTGAACATGCTGGTGTCCACGTGCAGTCGCGTTCCCGCGCACGCCAGGTGTTGCTCGGCCATCGCGTGTGTTCCGGTGTCGGCGGCTGCGGTGTGCGCGGCGGTGGGGGTGCGGGCCAGGGACGCCGAGCGGGCGGCGGCGGTCGTGGCGTGTTCGAGGGCGTTGTCGGCGCTGACGACGCGACCTGCGGCGATGGCCAGCACCAGCAGCGCGAGCAGCATCGGGGTGAGGACTGCGAGTTCCACGCTCGCGGACCCCGCATCGCGGCGGTGGTGGTTCATGGCTGGCTCCCGGGTGTGGTGAAGAGTTCTTTGCTGGCGCGGGCTTCCTGCTCCACGCGCCAGGCAAGGCCGGGAATGGGCAGGACCTGGGGCGCGGTGGCAGAGACCCGCACGGTCACGGACCGGGTGTCGACGTCGGCGGTCACCGCCGGTTGTGCGGCCAGGGTTGCTGCGCGGGTGAGGAAGCCGGTGGCGGCGGCATGGGCGTGGCCGGCGGTGCCGGTGACGGTGCGGGCGGCGTGGACACCGTGCTGGGCGGCCGACAGGCACAGGGTGCGGGTGTGCCACCACAACCCCGCCTGCAGGACCGACATGAGCAGGATCAGCGCCAGGGGAGCGAGCACCGCGAACTCGACCGCAACCGAGCCGCGATCCTGTCTCAGCGCGGGCGGTGACGTCTGGACTAGACGGCGTGTACTCATGGTGGGCGCCCAGGGGTTAGTGGAGTTGGCCTTGATATTTCGAGACAACGGCCGTGATCGCGGCACCGAGACCGAGAGCGATGGTGAGTCCGATCGCGGTGAGCACGGCTTTCTCCGTGCTTTCCGACCCCTCGTCGTCGAAGCGGGCCGCCCGCTCGCGGTCGCGGGTGAGGTGACCGGCCAGGGCGACCCAGATGGCCAGCAGCAACATGCCGGCGGTGGTGGTGTGGTGACGCAGCCGCGCGAGGAACATGACGACCTTCTTTCCTGTCAATCCGGTTGATGTGTAACGAAAAACTGTCTTATCCGGCGATGAGACGGCCGATGGTCGGGTAGAGGACGAGGATCAGGAAGCCGAGCATGAGTGCGGTGACCGGCAGCGTGAGCCGTTCGGTGCGGGCGTTGGCGTCGGCTTTGTCGGTGCTGACCGCGGCGGAGCGCAGACGGGCGGCGTGGGCGGTCACGCTGGTGTAGATCGCGGCACCTTCGGCGGCGGTGGCTGCCAGATCAGCGACGGCGACGAGGTCGCGCAACCCGATACGGTCACCGAGATCACGCAGCGCATCCCACGGGGAGTGTCCACTGTGCTCGGCGTGGACGAGCGTGCGGTGCAGGCGGAGGAACAGCCAGTGCCCACCCACACCGGCGGCCTCCCGCAACGCCTGTGCGGGAGCGTGGCCCGCAGCGCGCTCGTGAGCGACGAGGTCGAGATAGACGGCCAGGACCCGCCGGCAGTCCTCCCGCGCCGCCTTCGCCTGCTCCCGGAGCCGCCAGGCCGGCACCATCGCCCCCACCACGCCAGCGGCGAGCACGATCACCACCGACATTCCCAGCGGCAGCGCCATCCCCACCGCTGCTGGCGCGGCGGTGAACAGGGTCGCGGCGGCGATGCTGCAGGCCGTCCAGCGCAGGCGCGTCGCCATATAGGCCGCGGGTGTGGTGTCGAGGAGGTTGAGGTCGCGCACCGGAAGCGCCAGCCACCGGTGCTGTGTCCGTTCCGCGCGCCGGGTGAGCCAGGCGAGAAGCCGCCTGCGGTGGGCGCGCCAGCCGACTGCGGGATCGGCGCCGGGGGTGCGGGTGCAGATGTGGTGCCAGGCTGCGGCGAGGTCCATCGGCGCCGGCCCGGCGACCGCACGTACCCCGACCGCCAGTCCCACACCCAACACGGCTGCGAGGACAACGAGGATGGTGGTCATGGCGTTTCCTCTGCAGCCAGGTAGCGGGTGCCGCGCGGTGTGGTGGACAAGCGGTGCATCCGCCACAACGCGAGCGCGAAGATCCCGACCACGATCGCCAGGACACCTTGGCCGGTCCAGCTGTCGAACGGGGCGAGGTAACCGCGGGAAAACACCAGCAGACCGGCGACCATGACAGCCGTGATCCCGACGAGGGTGCGCACGGTGGTGCGGGGTTTTGCCCGGTCGGCTTCAATCTCCCGCCGCAGCCCCGCGCGGGCGTCCAGCGCAGTAGCTTGGGCGTGCAGGATCTCCACCACGCCACGCCCACCGGCCCGCAGCCGCAGCAACAACGCGAGCACGACCTCATCCACCGTGGGATCGGCGAACTCCTCGGCGAAAGCCCGCAGCGCCTGCTCCGGCCCATGGGTCGACAGCCGCGCGGCCAGCCGGCGCAGCGGGGCGGCGAGCAGGTCGGGTGCGGTGTCGGCGGAGCGGGCCAGCGCCTGGTGCAGGCCGCCGGCACCAGACGCCAGCAGATCCCCGACGCGGCGAGTCCACACCGCCAGCGCCTCCTGCAGCGCGATCGCGTCACGGTCGCTGCGCGGCGCCAGCAGCCGGGGCAGACCATAGACGGCGGCGATCGCGGCTCCTGCGGCCACGGGCCACCCGGTCGCCCACCACACCACCCCCGCCGCCGTCACCGCGAGCAGCAGCCGACGCCGACTCACCCGTAGCCACCGGACAACCCGGAGATGAGCTACTCGGCGGGATTCCCAGTTCGGTGTGTGCGGGATGACGGCGATGACGCCGAGCAGAACTCCCACACACAAGAGTCCACACAGGACCGCCACTGCGGTTGCCATCACGATCGCTCACCACCCTGGTCGTGCTCCCAGCGGCCGCCTGCGTGCTGGAATATGCTGCGGTCGAGCCCGTGGGCTTCCAGCCGTGTCAGCAATACGGGGCTGGGCGGACACGCCGGTATGGCGCGCGCGTCACCGGGGCGGGGCCCGAACAGGGTGGTGAGATCGGGGATGGCGGCGTCGCCGACGTGGCCGACTTCGGCGATCTCGGTGACGAACCGCTCCCGCCGGCCGTCCTGGTCGCGGCGGGTGAGGTGAACGATGAGATCCAACGCCGAGGCGGCCCACCGGTGCGCGGCCTCCACCGGCAGCGGTGGTGTGGCGAGCTGGCCGAGCGCGGCGATCCGGTCGGGCACCACCCGTGCTGAGACCGCGTGTAGCGTGCCCATGCCGCCGGCGGCGCCGTTGCCCAGCGCCCGCAGCAGGGCGGTGATCTCCCCGCCCCGCACCTCGCCGACCACCACCCGCGCCGGGGAATGACGCAACGTCTGTTTGAGCAAGTCGTCGAGGCTGATCTCGCCGACGCCTTCGGCGTTGGCGGTGCGTGCCTCCAATGGCGTGACCACCGGATGCCGTGCCGGGTTGAGGTGCAGTCCGAGTTCGTAGTCGTCCTCGACGGTGACGACGTGCTCGTGCTTCGGGATTTCGTCGCACAATGCCCGCAATAGCGTGGTCTTGCCCGTCGACGGGCCACCGGTGACCAGCAGGTTGAGCCCGGCGGCGACGGCGACCTGCAGGAAATGCCGCAGCCTGGTGTCCAGGCTGCCCTGGTGGTGCAGGTCGGTGAGGGTGGTGTGGGTGAGGCGGTGGCGGCGGATGGCCACCCGCGGCCGATCGGTGACCTCCCGTACCGCTGCCAACCGTGCCCCCAAGGGCCCGCCTGCGGGCAGCCGCAGGTTCCCGATCGGCCGTGCCGGGGAGAACTCCCGGCTGGTTTGCCCCAGCCGGGAGAACATCGCTTCCAGCAGCGCCAGCAACTCCGCATCCGAGGCGGCGACCGGGTGGGGCCAGCGTTGCAGGCTGCCGTCGGCCAGTTCCAGGAACACGCGGTCGTGGCCGTGGAGGTGGATGTTCTCCACATCGCCGCGTTCCAGCAACGGTTGCAGCCCACCCAAACCCGCCAGCGCGGCCAGCACCGCAGCCGCGAGTGCCCGCTCGTCCTGTTCGGACAACGGCGGGTCACCACGGGAGGCACGCTGCACGGACCAGGCGGTGATCTCCTCGGCGACCAGCTCCGCCTGCTCCCGCGACGAGGTGCCGTCCGCTGTCTGCAGGCGCCCAGCCACCCTCGCGCGCAATGCCCGCACCGTCTGATGATCGGGAACGAACCCAGACCGCTCCCTACCCACTGGGGCGTGGTGGCCGTTGATCTCTGCGTTCATGCCGCATCACCCCGCACAAGCGCCGCCTCGGAGGCCGGTGCCGTGGTGCCGGCTGGTGGTGGGTTGAGGCGAAGGTGGAGGCGGCGAGCCGCGGTGCGACTGGTACGCAGCAGCGCCGAATGGCGGGGTTCGCGGTACTGCGTGAACCCGTCCGAGAGTGCACGCGCGGCGGCGGGATCCTCCGGCAACTCCAGCCCGACCGGGATGCCCAACGCGCGTGCGACACTGTCGGCTTCCCGGCTCGTGGTCGCGGACACCGCCGCCCCCAACCGGTGCAACGGCACCAGTTCCCGCAACGCTGTGAGCAGCGGATGGGTCGCTGAGACGTGCCGCAGGCTCGGCCGTACCCCTACCAGCACGAGATCGGCCTCGGTGATCAGCGGCCACGGTGTTTCCGGCACCCACCGGCCCGCATCCACCAACACGTCCGGGCCGCCCTTGGTGGTGACGTCACGGACTGCGTCGGCCAGCCGCCGCCAGCCGTCCTCGCCGATGGCACCGGCCTGTGCGCGGCTGGTCACGCCCGACAGCAGCCGCAGATGGTCGGTGCTGGGGATCTCCTGCACATGACCCACGAGTCCCTCAGCGGGGACCGAGGTGAGATGCCGGGTGGAGGCAGCGAAACTCACCACGCCCCGCTCCGCCGTCAACCGCCCGTCGACCCACCACTGGCCGGCCCACCCCGGCAGCAGATCACCACCATCCGGGTCCGCATCCACCACCAGACCCGGACACGGCCATACCGTTGCCAAGGCAGCGACCGCTGTGGTGACCCCTGGCGATCCTTTCGCGGACAACATTGTGATCACAGCCATCACACAACTCCCATCCCTAGACGTGACAACCTCAGCGTTAGCGGTTCGGGCCCAGCAGCATCACCAGCGCCCCACCTGCTGCAGCAGCGCTGGCTTGCTCCGCGGCCTCGGCGGGAATGAGCACGTCCGCGACAATCGCGCCGTCGGCATCCGGAGGCGACACCTGCACCACCCGAGCGCGAAACCCACCACCGGCAGCGACCGTGTCGCCCGTTGCGCCGGCCGACGGTGTGAGGGCGAGGACGGCGACCGGGTCGTTCGGGGCGAGGCCCCGTGCCGGGAAATGCCCCGATTCCAGGCGAATCCCGAACACGTGCTGACCTGCGGCGGGCACAGCCTGCGTCGTGACATCCGTGGGGGACAGCAGCCGGCCGGCACGCAGGTTGCTCGCGGCGACACGGCCGAGGACGCGAGCACGGTCGGAATCAGGAATCACATAGCGGCGTGCGTCCGGTGGAAGGTCCACAGTGGTCACATCAGTATCCGTAATCGGCTGACCCCAGCCGACATCACGGGTGAGCACCAGCATGGACTCGCGCTCCCTGACGATGGCAATGGCCGTCAGCATTCCGCCCACCGAGCCAACAACCAGAACCAGTGATGTTGCCAGGAGCCACCAGCGTCGCCGTCGCGGAATCCGCGGCGACCCACCAGCAGTCGTGGCCCCACTCTGACCGTGCGAGTACGACGTGGTGATGCCGAAAGTACCGGTGCTGGACATAGACCTCTCCCTAACAAGGAATTCACGGAACAAAGAAAAGGATGCGGGGAAGACGAATTCAGTGAGTGCGGAGCGCCTGCGCCTCGACCACCGCGAAACGGGACTGAGCACGGGAGGTCATCGCGGGCAGTTCACCACCGGCGGGGGAACTACCGGTCCAGCCCTGCCACGTCACCTGCCACGCGATCGAGACCTCGGCGGTGACTTGCTCACCGGGTTGATCAACCGAGGAGCGCATGTATATGACATCGCAGTCCGGGGAGGACGCATGCACACCGAAGGACCGGTCATATGGTGTTCCGGGGCCCGGACACGATTCCACTGGCTGGCCACCGCCCGGTGACATCGACAACCGGACCGGCACTGCCGTGACCTCCGCCCACACCGCCCCGGCCTGCACCCGCTCGCGCTGGGGCCGCCAGTCAGCACGGTCCGTCCAGAACCAGGTGTGCTCACCGACCACGGTCGCAGAACGGCCATCCCGCAATCGCAGATCCGGCGAATGCCGCGGTGCCGGCAACGGCAGCCGCAGCCGCTGTACCGCCTGCTGCGCCAAGTGAGCTGGGTCCGGCGAAGCCCCGGCAGAGGACGGGGTTGCCGCAGGCTGCGGTCTGGGGCACTGCCCCTCGTCCAACGGTCCCAAGCACCACGTCGACAACGGCTGGGAACCTAGTAGGAACGCGGGATCCTCAGACTGGCCAGGGGCATCGCACAGCAACGTCGGGCACATGGGGACCGGCGGGGCCGCAGCAGCGACAGACCCTGGGTGAGAACTGCCGGTTCCCCAAGGCTTCGAGCCCGATGGTTTCCCCGGACTGGTCGCTTCCATCTCGATCACTGGGTGGGCATACAGATCATCCCCGAGGTCATCAGGCTGCACGTTCACATCGCCTTGTGCGACAACAGCTGGCGTATAGACGAAACACAGCAGTGCGGTGATGGTCAGGCGCTTGAGACGGGTGCTGTTGAGCATCAGCATTCACCCTCGGGAAACTCGACCTGCGACACCCGCCACATGCCGTCGGCTTCCTGGACCATCGTTGCCCGCGTCGCATTGCGCTCAATGCCTACCGTCCTGGGAGTACCGGTGGCCAGATCGGATTGGCCGGCATGGCTGGTGTCCTGGCAGTCGACGACCGTGGCCCGGTCACCCTCGACACGAATGTCGGTGATGCGGGGCGTGATGGCGCCATAGAACCCGGTCCCCTCGGAGCGCTTCTGCCGCACCCGGGAGGCGATGTGGTCGGCAAACGAACCAGCCGTGACCTCCCGCAGCCGGTTCTCCCACGCGGAGTCGGGCTCGCCGTCCGATACCCACGACACACGCCAGAAATCCTTGTACGCGTGCTCGATCGCAGCCTGCTCATCCCCGCCTCGATCCGGGAGGGGAGCAATGTTCGGTGCTGGGGGCGTTGTGGTGGGCGGCGGAGTGGCCGCACACCCGGCCGCGAGAACACTTGAGGCGCAAAGCGCCACGCTCACGGTGTGGCGGAGTGCGAGGGGTGTCGTGGTGCGCATGTGGAGGGCCTTTCGCGGTAGGGACGTCAGAGCAGGACGGCGATCCAGCCGCCGAGGATCAGGCTGGGGCCGGCGGCGATGCGTGCGGTCCGGGCTCGCAGCGTGGTCGCCCATGCCAGGCCGGCGAATAGGCCGAGTACCAGCAGCGACGCGACGATGCCCACCAACACAGTGCGCCACCCGATCCACCCGGTGTACAGCGCGATCGCGGCGAGCAACGTGATGTCGCCGTAGCCCAGCCCACCCGGAGCGACCCAGTAGGCGAGCGAACCAACGGCCAGAACCAGGACACCGGCGGAGACCGATCGCAGCAGCGCTGCCGGGGAGGAGACCGTGATGGCGTGGACGGCGAACACGGCGATTCCGCCTGCGGCCAGCGCGATCACCCACGGGCGGGGCAATCGGTGACAGGACAGGTCGATCCAGGCCAGCGCCACGCTGCAGATCGCCCACCACCACCAGGCGGCAAGCGCGGGCTCGGTGGCGAAGCGGCACCCCACGGCGAAGGAGACGGCGCCGCCGGCAGCGCTGAACCCGGCGATCGGCCAGGGACGTGTCGACCACACCACCCACGGCCGCACCGCCCACGCCAGCAGCGGGCCCACCACGATGCCCGCGAGGACGAGAACCGCCACCAGCGGCACAAGGCTGGAAGGTGTTGGCGTGTGAACGACACCCGCCACTGATGTGAGGCGGGGAAGAAAAGGTCGGCACCACAATGTCACCTCCGAAACTGGGGACCAGGCTGCGAGAAAGTCCGAGGGAGCCGGTTTTGTCGCGGCGGTCCGGGGACGAGTGAGCCTGACATTGGATTGCGCCTCGTGTCAGATTTTGGCCCCCGTCAACCGGAGTATGCGCCCGTTCGAGTGAAGTCTCAGGCGGGACAACCACTTCCTGGTGCCCGTCCGCAACATCCCAGGGAGCTAGGCTTCGTCGTGATCTTGTTCTGTTTCAAGGGTTTTCGATGTTGAAAGACCCAAGGTGCTGGGCGTCGGGCTCACTCGGATGGGTGTATCTGTTGGTTGGGTGGGGCCAAAAACTGACACCGGAACCGTGCCCGTGTCACCTTGGCGAGACCCACAACACGGGAAATCCCCTCACAGCGAAGGCGATTTCCTGAATGGGCTCCCCGTTTCTCTTTTTCCTGCCGCGCTGTGCGCGGGAATGGAGTGATCCATCATGCGAACCGTGCGAGAAACCGGAAGATCCAGAACGCTGTTTATCTTGCGGTGGCAAGACGGCGAGGACTGGGGCCACCTGTCCGCGGTCACCGACGCCGCCAAGCCTGTCTTCCTCGGATTCGTCAACCGCGCCCTCGATCCCGTCTTTCACACGCTCAGCCGTGACTGCTCGATCGGCGCCGACGGATTCCGCGAAGTGTGGTTCACCGGACGCCTCTCCGGCGCGACCCGTCCGGAGAGGTGATCGGGTATGCGGCACCACGGGATCACGATCAACGGCATCGGAGCGGTCACCGGCGACCTCACGCCCGCCGCCGACGCCATCCGCGCTGGCCACTACAGCGCCCAGCAAGCACAGCGGAACCACCAGGAATCCGTCGCCGTCGCACCAGAGTGCACCGGACCGGAACTCGCGACGCGTGCAGGACGCCAAGCTCTCCACGGCTTCCACCGCCGCCTGGACCTGCACCTGCACGCCACCATCCACGACCCAGGCATCGACTTCTGGTCACCCAACTGCTTCGTCGCCGACCAACTCGGACTCGACACCACCATGACCCTCGCGGTTAACGGCATGTCCAACAGCATGGTCGCCGGCCTCGAACTGGCCACCAACGTCCTCAAAGGCCAATCCGGCCACGCGGCGCTCCTTACCGCCGGCGACACCTTCCACACACCTCTGTTCGACCGCTGGCAAACCGATCCCGGCATCACCTACGGCGACGCCGGAGCCGCCGTCCTACTCACGCGCGACACCCGCGCCGATACCGTGGCCGAGCTGATCTCCACCGCCTCCTGCACGCAACCACAGCTGGAAGGCCTCCATCGCGGAAACACCGGCTGGTACAACGGCAACACCTACAGGCCACCGATCCAGCTACGCCAGCGAAAAGCACACTGGCTGGCCACCCACGACGGCCCCGGCCGCCTCGAAGCCCTCAATACCGCCGCAGTCAGCACCGTCGTCAAGCAAGCGCTGTATGACGCCGAAATCGAACTCGACGACCTCTGCTACCTGCTCTGCCCGCACTACGGAGCCCCGCTGACCCACCGGCACTGTCTCGCGCCGCTCGGGATCCCCGAAGAACGCAGCAGCGCCTTCCTCGCTCGCCGCTACGGCCACATGGGCGCCTGCGACCACATCGTCGACCTGCACCACCTCCTCACCCGGCGCCTCGTCACCGCCGGAGATCACATCGCCCTGCTCGGTATCGGCGTCGGCATGACCTGGACCGCGGCCATCCTCCGCATCACAAACTAACCGCGCCGGTCCACACAGCACCCGCCCAGGGCGAATTCTCGCGACGGAGAACTGCGCCCAAAAAGAGAAGGGAAATGAAATGAAGATAGGAAATCATTACTTTCACAAGGCTGCCGCGAACACGGTACGAGCCGCGTTGATCGCTGTAGTCTTGGCCGCGCTGCCCGCCGCTGGAACAGCGCTCGCAGCCCAAGCCGCCACCCCCGACGACTGCATCGCCGGGTCATGCGGACTGCCCCACTTAGAAGAGCCGCGCCAAGGAAACCCGCACCAACACGTGCTCTGATGCACCACTGAATCGCTCGTTTCCTTGGAATCCCGCTCGCTGGGGTCCGCCTTCAGCGTATCCCGGCTGGCGAAGTTTTCTTCCTTAACGAGATTACTGGAAATTGGTTTGTTCTGCGAAAGGAATGTTCCATGCGAAAAACGTGTAAGGCTGCGGTGAACCTGGCAGCTGCCGTGGGAATCCTGGTGCTAGGCCTCACCGGCACAGCCCACGCGGAAGGGGCCTGCCCGCCCGGCACCGCCTTGTCCATTCAAGACGGTGCCCGTATCCACCGCGCGGCAGACTTGCAGTCGCCCGTCGACGATGTCTACTACAAGGCCCATGCCTACCGGTTGCACCAGCTCGTCGGCGGATCGCCCACAACCCCTGACTGGGTCAACCTGACCGACGACACCACGAACGTCACTGGCTGGGTGCACGGCAGCGCCGCTGGCTGCCTCGGCCTCACACCGCCGGGCTGACCGAACAAGCCAGGCGTCGACTGACGCTAACAACGAGACAGCAGCCGACCAGCGTGGTCCTCGGGCCTTGCAACCGAGGGCTGCGTTGGTCGCATTTCCAGCGCTAGCCGAGGGCCTTGCCGAGTTCGCGAACACGGTCGCCGAAAGCGCTGGCGTGAGAACTTACTGAGCTTCGTGTTTTAGAGTGACAGTCCGGTGTGTTGAAGGAATGAGTAGGGCAGGTGCTCGGTTGCGCGGACGCGGTCGATGCCGTGTT
>NZ_JBFAKG010000120.1:0-24786 GCF_040655595.1 Saccharopolyspora sp. NPDC050389 | reverse complement strand
GCTCACCGTCGTCCCGGGATGCCCTGCGATGGGCCGTCCGGCAAGCCCACTTGACCAACGGCCGCATCACCGCCGTCATGTCGTGGGAGCTCCCTGAGCTCTACGACTGGCTCATGCGCACGGCCGAAGAATGTGATCGCGCAACGGAAGAGGCTCTCAAGACCGTCATCCATGAAACCGTCGATGACACCGACGCCGCTGCGATCCGGAAGGAGGTGGCTCGCGGTCATCCGGCCAATGCCCTGCTGAAAGCAGCCGAATCGGCGGACCTCCTCGTCGTGGTTCGCAGGGGATACGGCGGCTTCGCCCATGCCCTGCTCGGCTCGGTCGGCCAGTACTGCGTCAACCACGCGCCCTGCCCCGTGGTGGTAGTCCGCGACCACGAATGACACCGGGCCCCCGTGATCATGGGTGTGCTCCCGCAGGTCGCCGGCGAGTTCAACGTCAGCATTCCCGCCGCGGGTTGGCTGGTGTCCGGCTACGCGCTCGGCGTCGTCATCGGCGCCCCGATCCTCACCGTCCTGGGCACCAAGGTCTCCCGCAAGAAGATGCTCCTGTTCCTGATGGGCGTCTTCATCGTGGGCAACGCGCTCTCCGCCGCCGCTCCGACCTTCGTTCTCCTGGAATCCAAGGGAAAATGCGGGTGTGGGGTTCGACCGGGCGGCGGTGCCCGATTCGCCGGGGCGTCGGATCAGCTCTCCGCCACGGGAAGGTCGTACAACCGGCGCACGCTCGTGCCCAGCTTGCTGATGTCGGCGCCGTAAACGTGGACCGAGATCACCGTCGACTCCTCGGCGTTGCGCACTAGGTGGATATCGCCGGGCGGGGCGAAGCCGCATGCGGTGCCGGGTCCGTTGACGACGTCGGCGGCCGGGACGAGACGGGCGGTGGTGCCCTCCCCGCGCAGTTCGTATCGCCGCTCGGTCTCCGCGCCCTCGTAGACGCCGGTGACGCACCAGGCGACGTGATCGTGGATGGGGGTCTGCTGTCCGGGTTGCCAGACCAGTGCTACGACGGAGAAGCTGCCGTCCGGCTCGGCGTGCACGATGTGCTGTCGGTACCGCTCCGGGTCGCCCGCGCGGTACTCGGCGGGTAGCAGATTCGGTCGCGACAGGAAGGGTTCGAGCTGTCTGGCCACGAGTCGCGCCGACTCGGCGGGTGACCGCTCGAGACACACGACGTCGCGCACCGCGGAGACGAGTTCAGCGAGAAGCGGCGTGCGGTGCATGTTAGGGGCGGAGGTCATGTGGGCTCCGATCAACAGGTGCAATGGACGTAACGAGAGGGCTGCGCCGAGGCCAACGAGGAGCGTCAGTCGAGGCCGTCGAGCAGGTCGGTGATCAGGTCGTCGACGTTCTCGATCCCCACCGAAATCCGGACGAGATCGCCGGGCACTTCGAGCGGGGTGCCTGCAGCGGAGGCATGCGTCATCCGCGCCGGGTGCTCGATCAGCGACTCGACACCGCCCAGGGATTCGGCGAGCGTGAAAATCCGCGTCTTGTTGCAGACAGCGAGTGCCGCCTGCTCGCCACCGGCCAGCCGGAAGGAGATCATGCCGCCGAACCGCCGCATCTGTTTGCGGGCGAGGTCGTGGCCGCTGTGGTTGGGCAGACCCGGATAGAGGACCCCGTGCACGGCGGGGTGCGTGTCGAGCGCCGCGGCGATCCGTTCGGCGTTGTCGCAGTGGCGGTCCATCCGCACGCCCAGCGTCTTCACGCCACGGAGGGTCAGCCACGAGTCGAAGGGCCCGGCGATGGCCCCGGCGGCGAACTGATGGAAGTGAATACGCTCGGCCAGCTCGGCGTCCTGGACGATCACGGCGCCGCCCACCACGTCGGAGTGGCCTCCGACGTACTTGGTGGTGGAGTGCACGACGATGTCCGCGCCGAGGGTGAGCGGCTGCTGCAGGTACGGCGAAGCGAAGGTGTTGTCCACGGCGAGGAGCGCGTTCGCGTCCGCGGCGATGCTCGCCAGGCCGGCGATGTCGGTGATGCCCAGCAGTGGGTTTGTTGGTGTCTCGCACCAGATCAGCCGGGTTTCCGGGCGGATAGCCGCGCGGACGGCGGCGAGATCGGCCAACGGGGCCGGGGTCGTGGTCAGGCCCCAGCGGGCGAGCACCCGGGTGAACAGGCGGAGCGATCCGCCGTAGGCGTCATCCGGGATGATCACATGGTCTCCCGGCGCGCACACCGCACGGACCACGGCGTCCTCGGCCGCCAGCCCACTGGCGAATGCGTTGGCATGCGTACCGTTTTCCAGCGCCGCAAGGCATTCCTCGAGCGCGGAACGCGTCGGGTTGGCCGCCCGGCTGTATTCGTAACCGCCGCGCAGCGCCCCCACACCGTCCTGCTTGTAGGTCGAGGTCTGGTAGATCGGCGGAACCACCGCGCCGGTGCCCGAGTCCGGTTCCTGTCCAGCGTGGATCGCGAGGGTTTCGAACCCGTGCAGCTGTGTCATGGGCATGAGCCTGCCGGGTAACGACCCATGCGGTCTACTTCGAGAGTCTTGCCGTCGTAGCGGCTATCGCTTATGTCTGGGGAAACGCACGAGCTGTGTCCCAGCGTTCACCCATCCCCGTGCATCTCATCGGCGGCTTGCTGCAACGCCTCCAGCATCAGCCGGGTGACCGGGACATTCTGGTGACCGGCCAGCGTGTACGCCGCGACGGTCCGGGAGTCCGCAGGGATCACCGGCCGGCTGACGATCTTCGGGTGACAGATGAACGACTGCACCATGCTCGGCATCACGGCGATGCCCAACCCGGCGGCCACCAGACTCTGCACGGCGAGGTTGTCGTCGGTGGTGAAGTCGATATCCGGTTCGAAACCGGCCGCCGCGCAGGACTGGACGAAGTGGCTCCGGCAGCGCACGCAACCGGCGATCCAGCGTTCCTCGGCGAGCTGGGCCAGCTCGACCGATCGCCGCCGGGCCAGCGGATGGCTCCGCGGCAGCAGGACGATCAGCGGGTCGTCGAGCAGTTCGAGCGTGAACAGCTCGTCCGGGTCGGGTTGCTCGCTCGCGGCCTCGTAGGTGAACGCCAGGGCGATGTCGCAGTCGCCGCGCCGCAAGGCGTCGACCGACGCCGGTGGCTCGCCCTCCAGCAGCTCGATTCGGATTCCAGGATGCCGAGCCTTGATCGACGCCACGGTCGGCGGGATCAGCGTCGCACTCGCGCTGGGGAACGCACAGATCCGGATGCGGCCGGCCTTCAAGCGGGTGATGGCGGTCATCTGGTTCTGCGCGGAGGAGATCGATCCGAGGATGCCTTCGGCGTGGCGCGCGAGAACCTCGCCGGCCTCGGTGAGCCGAAGCCCGCGGCCCGCCCGCACGAACAGCGGTGTGCCCACCGAGCGCTCAAGTCCCTTCATCTGCTGACTGATCGCCGGCTGCGTGTAACCGAGATTCCTTGCCGCCGCGGCGAAAGAGCCGGTGCGCACGACCTCGTCGAACACCCATACATGCCTCGAGTCGAACATCTCCGAACAATAAGCATTTCTTTGGGAGGTGTAAATAAGTCATGTCTGGACTTCGATCGGGGCCCTGGGCGATCGTTGCGCAACCCACTCGTACCGATAGGCGGCGCCGATCCCTCCCGCCGCTGCATCTCTTTCGCCGTATACCGGTCAGGAGCGGTTCGCGCTCCCTGAGAACACAAGGCGACTTGATGAATCCGTCTCGTAGACCGACCTCTCGCATGGCCCTGGCCACGCTCGCGCTACAGATGATCAACAAGGCGATCCAGCAGGCGAAGCAGGACGGGACCTACAAGAAGTTCTACGAGCAGTGGGTCGGGCCGATGCCGGCCGGAGCGGAGGGACCATGAGTACCCAGGCCCCGGAAGTGGCCCGCGAGTCACCGCAACCTCTGTCTGGCGCGCGTCGCTGGCGGTCACCACGCCGCAGGCGGCTGCTGGTCCGCAACGCGCAGTACGCGGTATTCGTCGTGGCCCTGGTCCTCGTCGGTGTCCTCGCGGACTGGCAACGGCTTGGTCAGCAGTTCCTGGAACCGTCCGTAGCGCTGCTACTCTTCCCGGACCTGATCACGGTGGCCCTGCTCAACACGATCACCTACACGATCACCTACACGGTCGCCGGATTCGCCGTAGGCCTCGTGCTGGGTCTACTGATCGCATTGATGCGGCTGTCCTCAGTCGGACCGTACCGATGGGTCGCAATGGCCTACATCGAACTGTTCCGCGGACTGCCCGCCCTGCTCATCTTCATCTTCGTCGGGGTCGGCGTACCTCTGGCCTTCCCCGGCCTCACCTTCCCCGGTGGCGCATACGGTCAGGTCGCCTGCGCCCTCGGACTGGTCTCCGCCGCATACATGGCTGAAACCATCCGGGCCGGCATCCAAGCCGTCCCACCCGGACAGCTGGAAGCCTCCCGCACCCTGGGCATGTCGCACGGTATGGCGATGCGGACGATCGTGCTGCCCCAGGCATTCCGGATCATCGTGCCGCCACTGACGAACGAACTCGTCCTGCTGTTCAAGGACTCCTCACTCGTGCTCTTCCTCGGCGTCACGCTAGGACAGCGGGAACTCACCAAGTTCGGGCGCGACCTAGCCAGCCAGCAGGCGAACACGCCACCGATCTTCGTAGCAGGCCTGTGCTACCTGCTGATCACCATCCCGCTCCGCTACGTGGTGCGCCGCCTCGAAGCCCGGCACGCGACGGCCAGGTGACGCCGATGTCCTCCGTGACCAAGCCAGCAGGACCGACCCGGATAACCAGCATCGGAAGAGGCAGGGACGCCGACATGACCGCCGCGATCGAGATTCAGCGTCTGCACAAATCCTTCGGTCCCCTGGACGTGTTGCGCGGCATTGACTTCAGCATCGCTCCTGGGGAGGTGGTGTGCGTCATCGGGCCCTCCGGTTCAGGCAAGTCCACGCTGCTGCGCTGTGCCAACCTGCTGGAGGGGCCGAGCAGCGGGCGGGTGCTCGTCGGCGGCGTCGACATCACCGATCCCGACGTGGACATCGACCGGGTGCGCCGCCGGATTGGCATGGTGTACCAGCAGTTCAACCTCTTCCCGCACCTGAACGTACTGAAGAACCTGACCATCGCCCAGCGCAAGGTACTCAAGCGTGGGGAGGCCGAATCGGTTCGTATCGCTCGGGAGAACCTAACCCGGGTCGGCCTGGCGGAAAAGGAACTCAGCTATCCCGCACAACTGTCCGGCGGCCAGCAACAGCGAGTCGCCATCGCCAGGGCGCTCGCCATGGGGCCAGAGCTGATGTTGTTCGACGAGCCGACCAGCGCACTCGACCCCGAACTCGTCGGCGAGGTGCTGCGGGTGATGCGCGGCCTCGCCGACGACGGGATGACGATGATGGTCGTGACGCACGAGATGGGCTTCGCACGCGACGTCGCTGACCGCGTCGTCTTCATGGACGGCGGCGTCGTCGTCGAGGAGGGCCCACCGCACGAGGTTCTGGGCAGTCCTCGGCACGAACGGACTCGGTCGTTCTTGTCCAGGGTTATCCACGCGGAGAAGATGAACACCGCGACGGAAAACACTGCCTAGGATTCAATGCCGGTCATCCAAGGTTTTTGCACACCGAGACATATCTTGATCGGTACGCACAGAAACCTGCTCGCAAGCCGCGAAAATCGCGTACGCGATACTGGTGGATCGGACTCAAGTGCTGCTTCACCGGTCCCCCTGTCAAGCTGGGGACGCGGTGGTCGACCGGTCAGCAAATCAGGATCGCGATGACCAAAATTTGCTGACGCCAACCAGGCGGTCTCCACCAGGAACAGGAACAATACTTGCCACGACACCAGAAGGAGCGGGAGATCGCAAGGTGTCCGGCGTTAGGATCACCGGCCGCGCAGCGGTGCCTGCGCCGGACATCGTCTGCGTAGTGTCAAGGGTGGCTTTCAGCAGGTATCCAGGGCCACCAGCCAAGATGAAAAACGCTCAATGGAATTGGGTAGTACCAACATGATGTTGATCGAGGAAAGGGTAGTATGGTTGCACTGGCGCGGTATCCGCGGTATCCGTTGGGGCACTTCCCGACGCCTCTGGAACCATTGACACGGCTGACTGACCGGCTGCGCGACACGTATCGCAGCGTTCCGTCGCTGTGGATCAAGCGGGACGACTGTACGGGGCTGGCCACCGGCGGTAACAAAACGCGGAAGTTGGAATTCCTGGTGGGCGAGGCGCTTCAACAGGGCGCCGACACGCTTATCACCCAGGGCGCCATCCAGTCGAACCACGCGCGGCAGACTGCGGCCGCGGCGGTCCTGGCGGGAATGCACTGCAGCCTGTTGCTGGAGTGCCGACAGGAAAGTGACGAGGACTACGAGCGATCAGGCAACGTGCTGCTCGACGAAATCCTTGGGGCCCAGATCGTGGACCGTCTTCCGACTGGCACTGATATGCAGGCTGCGATGGAAGAACTGGCGGAGCGATTGCGGGGCGACGGTCGGCGCCCGTTCGTCATTCCTGTCGGCGGGTCCAACCCGACCGGGGCGCTTGGCTACATCGCCTGCACCGAGGAGCTCGACGCGGCCCCGATCCCGATCGACTGGGTTGTGCACGCCACGGGCAGCGCCGGCACCCAGGCAGGATTGGTCGCCGGTCTCAGACTGCTCCGCCACGACGCCAAGGTACTGGGTGTCTGCGTTTCACGGAATGAAGATCTGCAGCGCTCCTTGGTGCATCAGCTCGCGCAGGACACTGCCGCAAAGTGCGGTGCGGACATCCATCTCCCCCAAGACGCCGTGCTGGTCGACGATCGGTGGGTGGGCGGCGGCTACGGAGTGCCGACGGATGGGATGGTGGAGGCGGTCCGGTTGCTGGCCACCACCGAGGGCATCCTGCTGGACCCGGTGTACTCCGGAAAGGCATTCGCAGGGTTGCTCGGCAACATCACGGAGGGGCGATTCAAATCGGAGGAGAACGTTGTCTTCCTTCACACTGGGGGCAGCGTCGGCCTCTTCGCGTACCGTTCGACGTTCGCGCCGTCGACGACCTGATCGTCAAGGGCCAGGCCGTGCGTTCGCTTATTCGCGGGTCCCGCACATCCACGCCACCGTCACCGGAGCCACCGGCGATGGCTGCGCCGTCGATCCTGGACGAGTACGTAACCAGCGCGCCCTCACCGCAGAACGCCGGCGACGTGTTCGCCGGCGAGTGGTCTTCCCAGCTGCCCGTGCCGCTGCAGCACAACCCCGCGCATCCATGGCCTTCGGCCGGGATGGTTCGGAGACCACCCCGGCCGTTCAGTCAGGTTCGTGCCGGAGCGAACTCGACGTCCTTGGTTTCCGGGCCGAGTTTCGCGCCGATCCAGGTCAGCACGCCGCTGAGTACGATCAACACCACCGGCGTGTAGGCGTAGGGCAGCACCGTTGACAGCCCGACCATGTAAACGCTGTAGAACGACGGGATGATGAGCGACACGCTGTAGGCGAATCCGTAGCCGGAGGCGCGCACGTTGGTCGGGAAGGCCTCCAGGAGGTATACGGTCGCCACCCCGTACGGCCCGACTGCAACAACCAGGCCAAGTGTGTAGATCACCATCGCGAGCGTGAAGTTCCCCCCGCCCTGGAGCAGGCTCACCATCGTGAAGAACGTGATGGCCGAGACGGTTGAAGTGCCAGCCCCGGTCAGCATCAGCACGCGGCGCCTGCCGAAGCGCTGTCCGAGATGCCCGTATACCAGATAGCCGGCGAACAGCGCGACGTTGGCGAGCAACAGCGCGAGGGTCACTGCGTTGGCGTCCTGCTTGAGCTGCGAGATCAGCAGTCCTGTAACCGGGGTGATGATCGACTGGACGGCGAACCACAGTCCGCTCATCAACAGCAGCGCCTGGACGAGCCGCCGCGCGTTGTCGCCTGCGAACAATTGCCGCAGCGGAGGCTTCGATACCTGCGCGCCTGCGGACTTCGCCTCCGCCTTCCACACCTCGGATTCCTCGATAGAGCGGTAGAAGTAGATGAAGAAGAAGACACCCAGGGCGCCGCCAATGAGGAACGGGATTCGCCATCCCCACTGGACGTAGGGGGAGTTGAGGTCGTCATGTGGAAGCAATGCCAGCAGCGGTAGGGTGACCACCGAGATCGCGATGTAGCCCACCGGGTAGGCCGATGCGATGAACGCCCCGACCAGCCCGCGCCGGGGCTTGGGGCAAGCTTCCATGGCCAGCGGGTTGGCACTGGTGTATTCGCCGCCCATGAATATGCCGCCGACGAGCCTCAGGAACATGAGGGAGAACAGAGCGCCGTAGCCCCAAGCCTGATATCCGGGCAGCAGTGCCATCAAGAAGGTGGCGACGGTGAATCCGGCCACGGCGATCAGGGTAGATCGGCGTCGGCCGATCTTGTCGCTGAGGTGGCCGAAGAGGATCGAGCCGATCGGGCGGCCGATGAGCGTCACTGCGAAGGTCAGGTAGAACAGGGTGATTTCCAGCGTGGCTGAGATGTTCTCCGGCTGGAAGTAGTGGATCGCCGGGGCCAGCGCCACCACTGGCAGGTAGATGTCGAAGTAGTCGACCGCGAAACCGAAGAACGCAGCGCGGGCCGCGCGCTTGGCGGGCACCGGCATCGGAGCCGGCTTGCCGCCCGGTGGTCTCTCCGTGCGCACGGGTGTTGAGGCGTGATCCATTGTGGGCGCTCCTCTCGGGAAGGCACCGTGATTCGGAATGTGGTCTTGCTAGTTGTGGTGATCCCCTTGTCCGGGCGGGCCCCGGGATCGTCCGGGGCCGCCCGCCGTCGATGTCGCTGCTCGGACCGGCTACTCTCCCGCCACGTCCGGCAGGCCGGTCGCGATCAGCTGGCGAGCCAGGTCCAGATCTTGCTTGCGGCCCGAGGTCAGCGCCGCCACCACCCGATCGTCCTGCAGGTACCAGACGGTGAAGTCCCCGCTGCCGACCGATCCGGCGACTCGTTCGGAGTCCCACTCGTCGGCTGGGCCGACGTACTCCAGCCGCGCCAGCTCAGCCAGGTCCGTCCAGAAGTACGGGATTTCGCGGTGCTCGACGGCGGCGCCGAGCATGTTGCGAGCGGCGGTGACCCCCTGTGCGATGGCGTGCTCTTCGTGTTCGAGGCGTAGCCGGCGCCGGTGCACCGTGCTGTCGTACTCGCACGCGTCGCCTGCGGCGTAGACGTGCTCGGCGCTGGTCCGAAGCGTTGCGTCGCAGGCGATTCCGCCAGTGGGGCCGATCGTCAATCCCGCGGCTTTCGCTAGCTTGGTGTCCGGCACGGCGCCGATCCCCACGACGACCAGATCTGTCGGGATGTGCCGACCGGAAATGGTTCGCACGCCATCTACCTGGCCTTCGCCGGAGAAGGCGGCGACCTGCTCGCCGCAGACCAGCTCGACCCCGCGACTGCGCAGCAGGCCGCTGACGTGGTCGGCGACGGTGGCGCCGAAGGCGGTCTCCAGCGGTGCCCGTTCTGGCATCACCATCGTGCAGTGCACCCCGAACGCGGTCAGCGACGCGGCGACCTCGGTGGCGATGAACGATCCTCCGACCAGCACGGCTCGCCTGGCATGCGCGGCATGGGAGCGCAGCTTTTGCGCGTTGCCCGGTGCCCGCAGGTAGTGGATCCCCTCCAGCGCAGCCCCGTCAACGTTGAGCCGTCGCACCATCGCGCCGGTGGCGAGCAGGGCGCGCTGGAAGTGCAGCACAGACTTGTTCGCCAGGGTCGCGGTCCGTCCTGCGGTATCCAGTGCCACCACTGCGGAGCGTGTCAGAAGCCGGACGTCGCTGTCCTCCCACCAGCCTTCGGGGTGCACGGCGATGTCGTGAGCGTCGGCATCCGGCCCGAGCAGTGCCTTGGTGATCGGCGGCCGGTGGTACGGACCTAGGAGCTCGCGTGTCACCAGGGTGATCGAGCCGTCGAAGCCCTGCTTGCGCAGTTCTGCCGCCGCGGCGGCAGAGGCCACCCCGCCGCCGACGAGCAGAATGTCTACATTGGACTCGGTCATGTCAGTCCCCGTCGTAGGGTTCGAAGTCGCTCTTGCGGGCCCCGCAGACCGGGCACACCCAGTCGTCGGGGATGTCTTCGAACGCGGTGCCCGGCGGGATGCCGCCCTCCGGATCCCCTTCCGCGGGGTCGTAAATGTCCCCGCACGACACGCAGATCCACTTCTGCGCCACGGCTGCCGTGGACATGTCTTCCTCCCTAGTCGTCTTGCCCGCCGACCCACCGGGTCCGGCTGGGGTCCAGCAGTGGGCGCAGGTCGTGGTGTCTGGCCCAGGCCAGCGATTCGAGTTCGAGTGCGTCGAGCTCGACGGTTTGGCGGGTGCGCAGGTCCTCGATGCGCAGCCGTGGCCGACCGGAGTCCTGCTCGCGCACGCTGATTCCGACGATCGCGAATTCGTTGCGGACGACGAGCCGATCCGGATCGGGTTCGAGCGCGGCGAGGATGTCCTCCAGCGGCATCCCCTCGCTGCTGGTCAGGCCTTCGTGAACCGGCATTCCAACGTCACCTTCTCGGCGGCCGCCAGCGCTTCGTTGACGTCGTCCTGGCCGGTGTAGGCGCGGTCGGCGATCGACCGAGCCGCCAGCGACACGGTGATCTCGGCGTCGAACGGGAACGGGTCGACGGTGACCACGCCAGGCTTGACCGGGGTCAGCACCAGCTCCGCACGCTCCCCCGCCACCCGGGTCGGGGCGAGCTGGATGGTCCGCGGTCCGGGCTGTTGGTCGATGCTCTTGAGCGTGGTGGCCAACGGGACGGCAGGGGTGTCGGCCGGGGCGATGTCGGCCAGCGAGACGTACAGCGAGAACAGGTCCCACACCTGCAGCAGGTCGTAGTGGTACCACAGGCGGGCTTCGAAGTCGCTGCGGATGCCGTCCGCGGTGAGCTCCTTCTTGGTCTCCGCCCAGCGTCGTTCCTCCTCGGCGACGTGCTTCTCGCGGATCTCGTCCAGCGGTGTGGCGGTCGGTTTGATGCCCACGCCGCCGTCCTGCATGCCCCAGCGGTTCCGGTACAGCCCGGTCCAGTGCATGCTGACCAGCAGCCCGGCGTAGGCGTCCTCGTCGTAGATCCGGTCGACGCCCCGCTGGTAGAGCGGCAGGTGGTCCTCCAGCGGGATCTCCAGGAAGTGCAGGGGACGCTGGGCTTCGGCGTTGAACAGCGGCTCGGCGTCGGCTTCCCGCCAGCCGTCATCGTGCCGGGCGGTGCCGATGCTGACCTGCTCGCGGCGGGTCGGTGCTTCAAAGTCGGCGTTGCCCCAACGGAGGGTCAGATCTCCAGCCAGCCGACCGTGTTCGTTCTGGTCGACCAGCACCAAGTTCCCGCTTCGTCGAGTGATGAGCATCGTGTCGTTTCCTTTCTAGGGTGTCGGTAACGCGCGCGCTGCACACAACGGTGCGGAGGGCGCAGCGCAACCGCCGGAGGCCGGAGCAGCACGCTCACACTGCCGCTCCGAGAACGCACGGCAGTACGAGCCGTGCGTGGGCTGAGCGAATTCGCTGCTAAAGCAGCAAGCTGAGGTTGCCGAGCTGTCCGTCGTTGTTGATCAGCTCGACCTTCTTCCGGACGATCTGCAGTTCCCCGCCCGCCCGGCGCAGCCGGTGGCGGTACTGCCCCGCATGAACGTGCTGCACCCCGGCGCGGTACTCGGCGACCAGGAAGGACGATTCCACGTCGAGTTCATCGCCATCGTCGGCGACGATGCGGATGTTGCCAACAAGGCGCGCGGTGCGGGATGTCGGTTCCTGCGCGTAGGCCAGGCCGCTGTCCAGCCGCCAGACGCGTTCAGCGAGGTGCTGCATGTTGTCGTAGACGATGGACACTTCGCGGCGCGGGTCGATGTCGTCGGCGATGGCCGGGATCCAGTAGATCCCGTCCGGGGCGAACAACTTCAGCCAGCCGGGGAAGTCGCGGGCGTCCAGCAACGCCGCCTCCGCGTGTAGGAAGTCTTCGATCTCACTCATCGCAGTCCTCCATCAATCCGAGCCATCGCCGCAAGTAAGCGCGCTGCGGGACCTCGTCCGACGAGCGGCCGATGCGGATCCCGGCCGCTTCGTCGACCACCTCGCGGTCCAGGCCGCGGCTCATCAGCGTCCAGTCGGCCGGGCTGGCCGAGCCTTCGATACCCCGCATCACCCGGTCGAAGCCGACCTCGATGTCGTCAGTCGATCCGAATCCGGCCGGCCCGTAGAAGATTTCGTGGTCTCGCAGGATCCGGTCGCGGACGTGTTCGTCGGCGTCCTTGGGCAACAGCGGGTAGAGGTACACCCAGGTCTCGTCGACCGAGCGCGGCACCACCAGCCGCAGGTGCGCACCGACGAACGCCAGGCTGGGGAAGATGTTGAGGTTGAACGGGATCAGCTCACCGATGCCGATCGCGTGCGCGTTCTCACCAGCCTGTTCCAAGCGACCGTACTCGTGCACGGCGTGCCCGCCGCCCAGATCGATACCGCGCCAGTCGGGGTTGGTGCGGACGTTCTTCACCCACGGGCTGCTCTTTCCGGTGCGGTCCTTGAGGATGTCCAGCCAGCTCTTGTGCGTGAAGGAGAAGTGGTACGGGTCGATGGTGTTCTCGATCTGCAGCTTCCAGTTCCCGCGGTAGACGAGCTTGTGCGCATGCGAGACCAGTTCCGGCCCGGAGACACCGATGTCGGCGATGAAGTCCAGGTAACGGCGCGCGTTGCCGAGGTAGTCGGCGAGCGGCTCGATGCTCGGATCCAGGCTGACGAAGACGAATCCGCGGTAGGACTCGGCACGCGGGACGTGCACCAGCCCCATCGCGGCCTTGTCGAAGTCCGGCCCGTAGCCGTCGTCGAAGGGCACGCCAACCAACTCGCCGGCAGAGTTGTAGGTCCAACCGTGGTAAGCGCACCGGAAGAAGTTGGCGTTTCCGAACTCGCGCTGGCACACCGCCGAACCGCGGTGGCGACAGCGGTTGAACATCACATTGATCGCGCCATCGTCAGCCGCACGATTCACGATCAACGGCTGCCGCCCAATGTAGGCGGTCTTATAGTCGCCGCCGGTGGGAATCTCGCTCTCGTGCGCCACGAACACCCAAGTCCGGCCGAAGACCCGGCTGAGCTCGCGGGCGAAAATGGTCGGGTCACGATAGATCCGGCTGCTCACCCGCCAGTCGTCGGTGATGAGCGGCTCCTTGGCCCGTTCCGCTGTTGTCATTCGTTCCTCCCGTACTCGGACAGATCTGGGATGACGCAAGACCGGATCGCCGTCGGGTCGGCGAGGCCAGCCAGTGCTTCCTCGGTGCGTTCGATCGGGAACCGTCCGGTGCACATCCGCTCCAGCGGGTAACGGCCCGACTCGATGAGCCGCAGGGCTGGCGGGACGAGGCTGCTCGGACGGCCTCGCACGGCGCGCAGCGTGAGCACCTTCCGGATCATGGTGTCCACCACGGTTTCCGCCGATCCGCCGCCGCCCTTGGCCAGCC
This sequence comes from Saccharopolyspora sp. NPDC050389, assembly GCF_040655595.1. Classification (NCBI taxonomy): domain Bacteria; kingdom Bacillati; phylum Actinomycetota; class Actinomycetes; order Pseudonocardiales; family Pseudonocardiaceae; genus Saccharopolyspora; species Saccharopolyspora sp. NPDC050389. The sequence continues at coordinate 11,400 of NZ_JBFAKG010000120.1, read as the reverse complement.
CGACCTGCACCACGGTCGCCCGGTCCCCGGCCACGGCCATCGCGGTGTCAAGCGCGGCGGCCGAGTCCGCCGCGTTGATGACGGTGTCGGCCAGCACTCCCCCGGTCAGCTCAGTCACCTGCTCGACGGCGTCGGTGGTCAGCGTGTGGTCGGCGCCGAGGTCCTTGGCCACCTCGAGTCTGGTGGCGTCGGCCTCCTGACCGATCACGATCACCGTTCCCGCACCGGCCTCCTTGGCGCCGATCACGCACGCCAGCCCGTGCGGCCCCGGCCCGACGATCACAACGGTGCCGCCCGGCCGCAGCCCGCCGACGCCCGCGACCCAGTCCAGGCCGTTGGAGATCGGGATGTACAGCTGCACGAGCTCTGCCGGCACGTCGGCGGCGACCTTGTGCACGATGGCCTGCGGGTGCAGGTAGAGAAAATCGCTGTAACCGCCGTACAGCCCGGAACCGCTGTGGATGGACTTGCCGCCGTAGCGCGGCACTCGGCACATCTGGTACGAACCGGCCAGACAGGATCGGCAGGTGCCGCAGGGCAAGTACTCCTCGACGACGATCCTGTCCCCGGCCTCGACGCCCCAGCGCGCGGCAGCCTGCGGTCCAATGTCGACGATCGTCCCGACGAGCTCATGTCCGAGCACGCACGGCAGCTCGTACAGCGGATTGACCCCGTGGTAGGCGGCCATGTCGGTGCCGCAGACCCCGGTAGCCTCCACCTTCAACAGTCCGTCATCGGCCCCGATCCGCGGCAACGGCAGCTCTTCGATGGTCAGCTGCCCCTTCCCGTGCAGTACGACCGCTCTGCTGGTGGTCATCCCTGAACCTCCTGATCAGCACCGTGAATGGCGGCCTCCGCCGCAGCCGCGGCAACCACTTCTCCGTACTTAGCCTGGATGTCGAACAACGCCGCCTCGTGGGGCTCGACTGCCCGGTCGGCTACGGCCGTGCGCGGGACCAGCACGCGGTAGCCGTGCTGCATCGCGTCCACGACCGTGGCGCGCACGCACCCCGACGTCGTGGCACCGGTAACGATCGCTCCATCGCACCGCTGCCCGGCGAGGAACGCCGCCAGATCGGTGCCGAAGAACCCGGACGCGAACAGCTTCCGCAGGACCGGCTCGCCGGCCTCCGGAGCCACCCGCTCGTCGAGCTGCGACCAGTGGCTACCGACCGTGCACTCTCGCAACGCGGGGATCTTCTCCAGGAAGGGCTCGGCGATCGCCTCCGTCGCCTCGTCGTATTCGATCTTGGTGAACACCCGGGGAACCCCCACCTCGCGGGCAGCCGCGAGCAGCCGCGCGGTCTCCTCGACCGCTTCGTCGGCAGCACAACCGAGAGCACAGCTGCGGTCGGTGAACCCGAGGGTGAAGTCGACGACGATCAGGGCGGGTCGCCGGATCGGGCGTTGGGCGGCTCCGATGCCGCGTTCGCGGTAGAGCTCGACAGCGCTGGCCGACACGTTCACTCCTTCCATGGAAGACGTAAGTTGTATACAATTTCTCGACAGTGCGAGACGGGAAACAAGCAGAAGCCAGCACTTGCGGCGGCAGCAGATAGAATTCTATATTCCGATCGTGCGGTGCTTCGGCCCGGATGTCAAGCAGAAGAAGACGAGCTACCTGCCAGTAAGCCGACATAGACGACAACCAAGGCCCGCAGACAGGACAACAGCCGGCCTGCGACGCCTCGATCCGAATCTCCGCACAGCTTGGCCAACCATGAAAAGTTGCATACAATTCTTCATCTGCTCCGAGGAGGACGCGATGACACTCGCCGGCCGGACGGCCTTGGTGACCGGGGCCGCGAGCGGGATCGGCGCGAGCTGCGCCCACCGACTCGCCCAGGACGGCGCACATGTGCTCGTCCTCGACAACAACAGAGAAGCCGCGCGCGAGGTCGCAAGCGACATCGGCGGTCAGGCTGTGATCGTCGACCTCGCCGACCTAGCGGCCGTTGAGGACGCACTGGTCGGCTGCGAGGTCGACGTCGTGGTGAACAACGCTGGGATCCAGTACCTGGCTCTGCTCCACGAGTTCCCGCGCAAGGAGTTCACCCGGCTGCTCGACGTCATGGTCGAGGCTCCATTCCGCATCGCACGCGCGACGCTGCCCGGGATGTATGCGCGGCGCTGGGGCCGGTTCGTGCACATCACGTCGATCCGCGGGGTGCGCGGCGACCGCCGCAAGGCCGCCTACGTCGCCGCTAAACACGCCGTGGAGGGCCTGTCCAAGACGATCGCGTTGGAAGGCGCCGAGAACGGCGTGACCTCGAACTGCATCAGCCCGGCCTGGGTGGAAACACCGCTCACGCACGAACTCGCGCAGCGGCAGGCCAACATCCACGGCACAACACCCGACCGGATCCTCACCGACGTGATGCTCGGTGGAGCAGCGATCAAGGAACTCGTCGCACCGGAGGAGATCGCCGACCTGGTCGCCCACCTGTGCTCGGGATCCGCCCGGCACACCACCGGGACCTCCATCCCGGTCGACGGGGGGTGGCTGGCCGGATGAGCCGCCGAAACCGCAGCAGGCAAGGAGAAACCATGCAAACGGCACCACGACGGCACGGGGTCGGAGCACGAACGCCCCGCCGGGAAGACGAACGGCACCTGTCCGGACGCGGGTCCTTTATCGCAGACCTGGCCATGCCGGGCCTGCGCGAGGTCGCCTTCGTCCGCAGCCAGGTCGCCCACGCCCGACTGTCCTCGGTGACTTCCCCCGAGGGGGCACCGTCCGGCTCGGTGTGGACTGCCGAAGACCTCGCCCCGTTGGCCGATCCGCTGACTGCGACGTCCACACTGGATGGTTTCCGGGCCGCTCCGATGCCCAACCTGGCATTCGGCAAGGTGCGCTACGTCGGCGAGCCCGTGGCGCTGGCGATTGCCGGCACCCGCGCCGAGGCCGAAGACCTCGCCGCCGCGGTGACCGTTGACGTCGAGCCGCTGCCCGCGGTCGCGGACCACCACGCGGCGCTAGCCGCCGAGAGCCTGGTGCACGACGACTGGCCGGACAACATCTTCGCCACCACCTCCGGCGAGGCCGGCGACATCGACTCGGCAGCCAGCGAAGCCGCCGTGTCGATCACCCGCGAATACACCATGCGCCGCCAGGCCGTGGTGCCGCTGGAGACCCGGGGTGTGATCGCCTACTTCGACCGCGCCGCCGACCAGCTCGTCGTGTGGTCGTCGACGCAAACTCCGCACATGATCCGCGACATGATCGCCCTGCAGTTGGGCATCGAGGCAAGGCGGGTGCGGGTGATCGCGCCGGACATGGGTGGTGGGTTCGGCGCGAAGTGCTCAGTCTACCCGGAGGAGATCACCCTCGCCGCGATCGCCCTGCGGCTGGACCACCCGGTCCGCTGGGTGGAGGACCGCTGGGAGTCGATGGTCTCGTCCACCCAATCCCGCGACCACCACTACCGGATCACGGCGCACGCCGCCGCGGACGGCGCCCTGCTCGGCGTCGAGGCCGACATCGTGGTCGACGGCGGCGCTTACTCGGTCCACCCGTGGACCGCGACTATGGACGCCACCATGGCCGCCGCGATGATCCCCGGCCCGTACCGGCTGCGCAACTACCGGTTCCGCACCCGCAGCGTCGCCAGCAACAAGACCCCATCCGGCCCGTACCGCGGCGTCGCCCGGCCCGGGGCATGCTTCGCGATCGAGCGCACCCTCGACGACCTCGCCCACGAACTCAACATCGAACCCTGGCAGATGCGCGTCACCAACATGGTCCATCCCTCGGACATGCCCTATACGTCGGTGACGAACAAGGTCTACGACAGCGGTGACTACGAGGAGGCGGTCCGCCAGGCGACCGTCCTCATCGGACACGACGAGTGGCGCGCCAAGCAGCACGCAGTGGATCCGACGTCGCGGCGGCGCATCGGGATCGGTTACGGCTCGTTCACCGAGCAGACCGCACACGGCTGCATCGAATGGGCCTCGCGAGGCTTGGCCATCACCATCGGCACCGAGGGCGCCCGGCTGGCGATGGACGCCACCGGCAGCCTCACCCTGTCGGTGGGGATCAAGAGCCACGGCCAAGGCTCCGAGACGACGCTCGCGCAGGTGGTCAGCGAGGTCTTCGACGTGCATCCGGCACGGGTGACCGTCGTGCACGGCGACACTGCGCTGACCCCGCGCGGCGACGGCACATTCGCGTCCCGGTCGATGGTCATGTCGGGTGGCGCGACGCTCGGCGCAGCCCGCGCACTCGCCGAGAAGGTGCTGCGCATCGGCTCGGTGCTGCTCGACGAACCGGCCGAGCAGCTGGAGCTTCGCGACGGCGCAGTGCACGGCTCGCGCGGCTCGGTGGGCCTCGCCGAACTGGCCAAGGAATTCTTGTTCACCCCGGACCACGTGCCGGGTGTCGAAGCTGGTCTCGAGGCCACCTACTACTACCGGCCGGAAGTACAGACCGGCGCGTTCACCTACGCCACGCACGCCGTCGTGGCGGAGGTCGACCTGGACACCGGCGACGTCCGGCTGCTCGACTACGCCATCGTCGAGGACTGCGGAACCGTGGTGAACCCGCAGATCGTCGAGGGCCAGATCATCGGCGGCATCGCCCAGGGCATCGGCACCGCGCTGCTCGAAGAGCTGGTGTACGACGCCGACGGACAGCCGAAGGCCACTAGCTTCCTGGACTACCTGCTGCCCGGCGCCACCGAAGTCCCAGAGATCAAGATCGGCCACCTGGAGACGCCGTCGCCCTACACCGCCTTCGGTATGAAGGGAGCCGGTGAAGGCGGTGCGATCGCCCCGCCTGCCGCGATCGGCAACGCCATCACAGATGCACTGCGCGAATTCAACGTCCGGATCGGCGAAACCCCGATAACACCCGCGCGGGTGTGGAACGCGCTGCAGCACGCCTCGGCCGCACAGCCCGCGGGGGTGGCTCAATGAAGCCCGCCGAATTCCAATACCACAAGCCAGCGACGGTAGCCGACGCCGTGCGGTTGCTGCACGAGCTCGGCGACGGTGCCAAGGTCATCGCGGGCGGGCAGAGCTTGCTGCCGATCATGAACCTCCGCCTGGCGGAGCCGAGCCATCTGGTCGACATCACCGGCATCCCCGAGCTCCGCAGATCCGAAGCCGTCGGATCCGCCGGGCACTACGGTGCGGCCACGACGCACATGATGGTGGAGGACGGACTCGTTCCCGACGTCACGGGCGGTCTGCTCGCGCATGCGGCCGGCGGCATCGGCTATCGGACCATCAGGACGCGTGGCACGCTGGGCGGAAGCCTCGCGCACGCCGACTCCAGTGCCGAGTGGCCGACCGTCATGTCCGCAGTGGACGCCGTGGTGACCGCGGCGTCGGTCCGAGGCACACGCCGGATTCCGGTCCGGAAACTGCTGTTCGGATTCTTCACCACTGCCCTGGAACCGGATGAGCTGATCATCTCGGTCGAAGTGCCCGCCTTCTCCTCCGACGTTCGCTGGGCCTTGCACAAAACCGCTCGCAAACCAGGCGAGTTCGCCGAATCCATGGCCGTTGTGCTCCGCCGTCCGGCCGGTAGCGAGCTGTGGCTCGGCGCGGCCCGCGACACGCCGGTGCGGCTCGGCACCACCGAGACCGCTGTGCACACCCGACCGGCCGCTGACATCCCGCTCGCCGAGCTCGTCGAGGCGGTCGCCGCCGACACCCACTGCGAAGGACACACGCTGCAACTGCACGCCGTAACGGTGCAACGGGCACTCCGCGCCGCAGAACGGGAGGAAACCCATGCCTGACAACACGATTCGGCTCACCGTCAACGGACAGGACGTCGAGGTCTCCGTCCCGGCGCGCACCTCGCTGGCCGACCTGCTCCGCGACCACCTCGGCCTCACCGGCACGCACCTCGGATGCGAACAGGGCGTGTGCGGCGCGTGCACCGTCCTGGTCGACGAACTGCCCACCCGGGCCTGCCTCACCCTCGCCGCAGCATGCGACGGATCTGAGGTCATCACCGTCGAGGGACTGACCGGTCCCGACGCCGACCGGCTGCGAGCGTGCTTCTCCCGGGAAGGCGCATTGCAGTGCGGCTTCTGCACCCCGGGGATGCTGCTGTCCGTCTTCGACCTGGTGCGCCGCCGCGAAGAACTTTCCAGGAACCAGGTATGCGTCGCGATGTCCGGCAACATCTGCCGCTGCACCGGATACAACGGCATCGTCCGCGCAGTGCAGTCCGCCATCGGCGAGGGCATCGAAGCCGAAACCCACACACCCGCGAGTTGAGGAGAAAGCTGTGCAATTCACCAACGACTTCATCGTCCCCGCCGCACTCGACGAGGCATGGACCCTGCTCACCGACGTTCCGCGGATCGCCCCCTGTTTGCCGGGCGCGACCGTCCAGCCGGGTGACAACGGCGAGTACGCAGGCGCCGTGACGGTCAAGGTGGGGCCGATCAAGGTGTCATACCAGGGCACCGCACACTTCCGCGAGCTCGATTCCACCAACCACCGCATGGTGCTCGACGCCCAGGGCAAAGAGGACAGCGGCAAGGGAACCGCCGGCGCGATCGTCACCGTCGAGCTGCACAGCGCGGGGCCGGACAAGACCGAGGTGCAGGTGCGCACCGAACTCCAGGTCACCGGCAAGGTCGCGCAATTCGGGCGAAACGCCATGGCCGACATCGGTACGCGCCTGATCGGTCAGTTCGCCACGAACCTCGAGGCCCTGCTGTCCGCCGACGGCGCAACGCACACCGCCGAAACGACCACCCGCAAGGCACCAGCGCAACCTCAGGCACAGGATGATGCCGGACTCGACGCGCTGCCGCTGCTCATCCCCGTCGCCAAGCGCTACGCACCGACCGTCGCTGCGTTCCTTCTCGGCGCGATCCTCACTGCGCTGATCAGCCGGCTTCGAGGTCCTCGTGCTGCAGCACGGCATGTTGAGCCGTCCTGATGTGCACCTTCATGATCATCTCGGCGGTCTCGGAATCGCGGCGCCGGAACGCTTCCACGAGCTCCCGGTGGTGCTCGATACTGCGCGCCAAGTCTCGTTCGGTGTACCGAAGGAAGGTCCGGCGCACCAACGGCAGCCCCATCACACCGGAGAGCAGGAACACCAGGCTGTCGTTCTCGGTGGCGTCCAGGATCATCGCGTGGAACTCGTTGTTCAACGCGGCGGCCCGCTGCAAAGCACCTGATCCACCCGACTTGATCGTCTGCTCGTACTCGGCGAGGTTGTCCTCGAGCTTGCCGAGGGTCTCCTCGTCGACCTTCTGCGCCGCGAGAGCAGCCACGTAGCCCTCGACGAGCGCGCGTACGCCGAAGATCTCGGTGATCTGCTGATGCGTCCAGGCCACCACCTGCGCACCGCGGTTGCGCTCCAGCCGAACCAGACCTTCCGAGCTGAGCTTGTTCAGCGCTTCGCGCACGGGTGTGCGGCTGATTCCCATGGAGTCGGCCAGCGCGCCCTCGCGCAGCCAGCTGCCCGGAGCCAGCTCGCCGGAGGCCATTCGATCGACGATCTCCGCGTACGCCCGCTGGACGGCCGAAGATCCCGAATCCGCGACCTGCTCGCGGTTGGCCATGCCGCACCTCCCAGTCAGCTGAGCCTACTCGGACCAGTTCTATCCGAAGGAGCGAAGATGTCCCTGCACCGCCTCGGCCTCATCGTGCCCAGTTCCAACACCACAATGGAAACCGAAATCCCCGAACTGCTCAGCCGCCATGCCGCGACCAGCGGTGAGCGGTTCACCACCCACTCCAGCCGCGCCGTGCTGCACACCGTCGACCCGGAGTCCCTGCACCGGATGGTCGGGGAAGGCGACCGCTGTGCCGCGGAGCTAGCCGACGCACACGTCGCCGCGATCGGTTACGCCTGCCTGATCGCACTGATGGCCGAGGGGCCGCGCGCCCACGAACGCATTGAACCCCACCTGGCCGAGGTCACAGCTGGCAACAACAGCCCGGCGCCGGTGGTGAGCAGCGCGGGTGCGCTCGTCCGAACGATCCTCGAACTCGGGCTGTCCCGGGTCGCGATCGTGACCCCCTACCTGCCCGAGCTGACGGAAATGGTCATCCGGTACCTCGGCGCCTACGACGTGGAGGTCGTCGACTCGGTGAGCCTCGGAGTCCCGAACAACATCGCCGTCGGCAACCTCGACCCCGCAGACCTGCCCGGGCACGTCGAACGGCTGGACCTCAGCCGCGCCGAGGGCCTGGTCCTCTCCGCCTGCGTGCAGATGCCCTCGCTGCCAGCGGTCGACCCAGTCGAACGGAAGGTCGGACTGCCGGTGCTCACCGCGGCCACGTCAACAACACGCGAACTGCTGCGCGCGATCGACCTCCAGCCAGCGGTGCGCGGGGCTGGGGCCGCGCTGGCTTAGGAATCGGCGGCGACGCCGCTGTCCTCCAGGTAACGCAGTGAGCTGGTGAGGCTGGCTTCCAAGTGCCCGCGCAGGACCTCGTCGATGCCGTCGAGGTCGCCGGCCCGGATCCGCTTCACCAGCTCCGCGTGTTCGATCGCCGCTGCCGCCTGCCGCTCGGAATTCGGCAGACTGTTCATCACGTACCGCTCGCAGGTGTTCCACAGCATGCACAAATGCCGGTGCAAGACCCCTTCTCCAGCGGCGCGGAACAGCGCGAAGTGGAACGCACGGTGCGCGTGCAGCATCTCCTCCGACACCTCCGGCACCCGCCGGTCGGTGAGTTCCTGCATCTGACCGAGCCAATACTCCATGTCCCGCAGAATCGTCGGATCGCCGGATTCCGCGGCCCGGTGCGCAGCGACCGGCTCGACCGCCTGCAAGATCGCGAACGAATCCCGCAGGTCACGCACGCTCAGCTCGCGCACCACAGTCCCCCGCCTCGGCAGATTGTCCACAAGCGACTCCGCCTCGAGCTGCCGGACCGCCTCGCGCAGCGGAACCCGGCTGACCCCCAACTCATCCGCCAACTCGTAAACCGGCACTTTCCGCCCCGGCCGCAGCACCCCGAGCACGATCCGGTTGCGAAGCTGCTCAGCGACGAAGTCGGTGATCGTCCCGGGCGTCTGGTTCGGCTGCGCTATCGCAGAACGACCTGACACGTACGCCTCCTTCCCACGCCACACTAGCCAAAATAGTATACAGTTTTCTTTCAACTAGCCGCTGCAGGCTGGCTGGGGGATCCGGCTTCACCTCTAGTTGGAACTCCCGGTGATGGTCCAGCGGGACGAGTCGGGCCAAACGCTTCGCCCCTGGCAGCCACGAAACCCCCTGTAGATGTCATACAGTTGGCGCATGTCGTCGTTCCAGCCTGCGGTGCGCAATGTTCCGATGTCAGTCCAGATCGGCGAGCAAGTACGGGCGCGAATCACGTCCGGCGAGTGGCCGGTCGGGATGCGACTGCCAGGCGAGCATGCCCTCGTGGAGACATTCGGCGCCAGCCGTGCCACTGTTCGCGAAGCACTGCGAGGCCTGATCCACGCCGGACTGCTGGAGGCTCGCCCTGGCGACGGCACCTACGTTCGGGCGTCGAGCGAACTCGACGCCATGCTGCAACGCCGGGTTTCCCAGAAAACGGTTGACGACGTGTTCGAGCTGAGGGAAGCGCTGGAAATTCACGCCGCCCGACTGGCCGCGACCCGCGCAACCCAAGAAGAGCTCGCGGCGTTAGCCAAGATCCTCGCCTCCCGGGACGCCGCGCCGGACCTCAAAGCCCGTCTCGAACGAGATCTCCAGTTCCACGACGCCTTGGTCACCGCGACCGGGAACCCGCTGCTCGCGGAGATGCATCAGAGCCTGGACCGCGCCGCAACCTACGCCCCGGAAGGGCTCACCGAGCGCGAGCACCGGAAGTTCCTCGTCGGCGAGTGGGAGGACGAGGACGAACACCACGCCCTCCTGGCAGCGCTGGAACTGCGCGACGCAGACGCAGCAGCGGAAGCAGCCGCTCGTCTGCTCCTGCACGCCCGAGAAGCATTCCTGCGCGCCCAGACAGACCGCTGACGGGAGTCGCCCCCTCCCGGAGCAAGCAGGCGCTGCCGTGATTCAGGTCAACTTGTCCCCGTGGTTTAGCTGTCATACATTTGCATAAGCGGGTTGCGATCGCCTCCCGAATACAGCCCGACCGGTAACGACCGGATGGCTGCGCTTGACCGGTTTGCACGTAAGGGGGCACAGCCTCCACCCGCGTTCCATGCCCGGTTCTCCACCGCGCGAAGTCGGCAAGCCCGTTCACGCGGCCGCCGGGCTGCGCACTTGTTGTCGTCCACCCCATGAAGGCAATCGAAGATGAACCTCACCGGCACACCTGACCGGCTCGCGCGGCGCCGTGCCTCGACGGCTCGCCCGCTGCGGACGGGACTAGTGCTAATCGGACTCCTGCTCATCGGCGCGAACCTCCGCGCCGGCATCACGGTCGTCGGCCCACTCCTCGAAGACATCCGCGACGATCTCGGACTGCCACCTGTCCTGGCGTCGGCGCTGATCAGCCTTCCGCTGCTCTGCTTCGCGATCGTCTCCCCAGCCGCGGCGCCGCTGGCGGCCAGACTGGGCCTCGAACGGACCCTCGGTGGCGCACTGATCATCCTCGCTGCGGGCATCATCTTCCGCTCCGTCCCGTGGCTGCCCGCCCTGTGGCTCGGAACCGCGGCCCTCGGATTCGCGTTGGCGATCGCCAACGTTCTCCTACCCGCGCTGATCAAACGCGATTTCCCGTATGACGGCGGCAGAGTCACCGGTGCCTACTCCGCTACGCAGTCCGCATTCGCCGCGCTCGCATCAGGTCTCGCCGTCCCACTCGCCGGAGTCACCGACGCCGGTTGGCGGATCTCCTTCGGGGTCTGGGCAGGCCTCGCACTGATCGCGTTCGCAGTGTTCAGCCCACAGCTACGCCGCGCCACCATGCCCCGCCACAGCGTCGCTCCGGCGCTCGACCCGCACCCCGAGCACTATCGCTCCCCGTGGCGATCCGGGCTGGCTTGGATGATCACAATCTCCATGGCCTCGCAAAGCGCCCTGTTCTACACCATCATCACCTGGTGGCCTGCGATCGAAGCGGCCAACGGCATCACCTCAGCCACCGCCGGCTTGCACCTGAGCATCCTGCAGTTCTGCGGAATCGCCGGAAACCTGATCACCGCCGCCATCATCCAGAAATGGCACCACGACCAGCGCGGCCTGATCGCCGTCCTCGTCCCGAGCAACGTCGTCGGCATCAGCGGCATGCTGCTGCTCCCGAACTTGGCCCTGATCTGGAGCATCCTCCTCGGCCTCAGCACCGGAGGCATGATCGTCTTCGCGCTCGCGATCTTCGGGATCCGCACCCACCACCACGGCCAAGCCGCAGCGCTTTCCGGCATGGCCCAATCCGTCGGCTACCTACTCGCAGCCCTCGGGCCCGCTGCCATCGGCGCCGTCCACAGCAGCAGCAACGGGTGGACAGAACCCCTGATTCTGCTCCTCGCCC
>NZ_JBFAKG010000119.1:0-25047 GCF_040655595.1 Saccharopolyspora sp. NPDC050389 | reverse complement strand
CTCATCAGGCACCAACCTCCGCGACAGCTCATCAACCACGACCAAGATCATGCCCGCAAACCCGACCAAGATCCAAATGAGACACGCCCTTAGCGACGTCGGCGAGTGGACCATGCTGGTGAATCCCCGTGCGTCAGGCTGATCAAGCGGAACATCCCTGTCACCAACCGGTCTCAGAGACGGATGAACTGTCGGATCCGTATGACAACGAGTAACTATTATGTCCAACCGGAAACACAACGCAGCCGCCGAAGCTGTCCTGTTCGCAGTATCCACCCGATGCGCTTACCCAGACTGCGCGCATTCGACGCCGACGCAGCACTCGACCGCGCGCTGGAGGTGTTCTGACGCCAAGGCTACGAGGGTGCGTCGCTGGCGGACCTCACCGGCGCGATGGGCATCAACAAGCCCAGCATGTACGCCGCCTTCGGGAACAAGGAGGACCTGTTCGCCAAGGCCCTCGGCCGCTACCTGCGCGGACCGGGCGCGTTCGCGGAGGCGGCGCTTGCCGCACCGACATTCCGCGAACTCGCCGAACGCCTGGTCCTCGGCAGCATCGAACTCACCGCAGGCGACGAAACCTCGCGAGGATGCCTCACCGTCAACTGTGTCCACGGGTGCGCGCCCGGGGCCGAGCGCGCCCGGCAGGACGCGACCGCCGTACGCAAAGCCGCCGAGGCCGCACTGCGCAGGCGTTTGGCGCAGTTGGGCGACCTGCCCGCCGGAGCCAACCCGGCAACCCTGGCCCGGCTGCTGCACACGATCACCGACGGCATCGCCGTCCAAGCGGCCTCCGGCGTCCCACGCGCCGAACTCGAACGCGTCGCCGAAACGGCTCTGCGACGCCTCCTCGGTGACGGCGTGTGGGGCCACAGCGCCGACCCGCGCTCGCCCGAAGGAACGTGACCGCAGCTACCGCCAGGACGCAGCGCGTTTGCGAGGTCCGCGGTTCGTACTCCTTGAGCCCGAAACCGACTTCAATGCGCGTGACCGCCGGGCCTTGATCCGAACCTCCGACAGCGCATTTCAGGCTCAACCGTGCTTCTCAACGGATCCGCTATTCGCACTCAGCCGGTTCGACCCCCCGGCGCGACGCACCTTCCAAGATCACCCAAGGAGGGGACGCAGATCTACTCCCACCGCGTGACCCCATTTCGCGGCTCCCGAAACCAATCCCCAAACTCCTCTCAACAATCGCCGAAACCCGAGACGCCGCCCTACGCCAAGATCTACCCATAACACCAAATAGCCCGCTGACCGGCGCGCAAGCGCAGGTCAGCGGGCCATTCCATACGTGGAGGTCGGGGAGCTTACTCGAACACAAAAGACCAGGTCAGCGCACTGGAAACACTGCGACGGAAGCTACCGGACCTGGAGGTGCCCGCCCGACCGACACCGAAGCGGCAACGGCCGGGACGCGCCCGGCAGCTCAACGACGACCAAGCGAGACAACTGATCGAGGGCTACCAATCCGGCTCCACCGTCTCCGAGCTGGGTGATCAGTTCGGTATCGAGCGCCGTACCGCCAGCGCGATCCTCCACCGTCACGGCGTTCCGATGCGCCGACGCGGCCTGTCCGACGAGCAGATCGACGATGCCGTCTCTGTGGTTGTTGGTGTGGTGGCGGGGTGAGTTCGTTGAGCAGCTCTTGGGTGTGCTCGCCGAGGGCCGGGGCTGGACGGCGGAAGGTGTCGAGGCCGGCTCCGAATGTCACGGGGAAACGGGCCTGGGGGCAGGTGGCAGGCTCGGACGGTGTACTGAAGAGCTGCCGGGCAATGGCATGTGGGTCGGCCACAATCTCGTCCGGGCTGGTGAGCACGGGGGCCCAGGGGGCGTTGAGGTCGGTCAGCCGTTTGCGCCACCAGTCGAAGTCACGGGCATGGAAGATGTTGCGCAGCAGGTTGTTCACGGCCTGTTTGGCCGCTGTGCGGGCGGCGCGTTGGTCGTAGGCGGGTGTGTCCAGTGAGGGGAATTCGTCGGAGAGTTCGGTCCGGAATTGGTGCCAGAACTTGTCCTCGAAGGTGGCGAGCGACAGGTGGCGTCCGTCGGCGGTGGTGAAGATGTCGTTGTCGCCCTGGACCAGGCCGGCTTCGAGGGGGTCTGGGATGTTGCGCAGGGGCAGCGCGAACAGTGAGCACCAGGCTGTGATCGATTCGCTGAGGGAGACGTCGATGTGCTGGCCCTCGGCGTTCCCGGTTAGTGCGGCGGTCAGCGCGAGGGCGGCGTGCATCGCTCCTGCCATGTCGCCGATGCGCACGCCTGGTCGTGTGATCTGGCCGTCGAGGCGTCCGGGAACGGTGAAGAAGCCGGACAGGCCGAGGAAGTTGAGTTCATGGCCTGGTTTTTGGGCGTAGGGGCCGGTCTGTCCGTAGCCGCTGAGTGAGCACAGGACGAGCCGCGGGTTGGCCTCGTGGAGGGTGTCGTAGCCCAGGCCGAATGCGTCCAGGCCGCCAGGCCGGTAGCTCCCGACGACTGCGTCGGCGGTGCGCACCAGGTCCAGGAAGATGTCCCGGTCGTCTTGGTCACGGAGGTTGAGGGTGACGGAGCGTTTGTTGCGGTTGAGGGGTGTCGAACAGGTCGGGGGCGATGCGAGTCGGGTCGCCGAGGCTGGGCGCTTCGATTTTGATGACGTCTGCGCCGAGGTCGGCGAGCAGGGATGTCGGCTAGGGGCCGGGCAGAAGCCGGGAGAGGTCGAGGATGCGCTTGCCGGTCAGCGTGGACCATGAGGGGCCGGCGGGGGTGGTCATGGAGGGCACCTGTCTTGCCGTGGGTGAAGGGGTCGGTCAGGCCATGAAGGCGATGCCTTGCGCGATGCCGTTGCGCTGGATCTCCGAAGTGCCGGTCAGGATCGAGTTGACCGATTTGTTGGGCACGTTGTCCGGGGCGACGACGCCTGCTGTCGTGCGGGTTCGCCGTACGGGTCGTCGTAGGCGCCGACGTCTCCGGGTGGACACCAATGCCATCAGACCGTGGTCTTGTCGTCGTGCACCCCGGCGAACAAGTAGGTGCCGGTGGCCGGGACCTGGAAGAAACCGCTCCACTGGACGATGAAGTCATCCGCCGGTAGCGCCGGGGCGAACGGGGAGGCCGTGCCCCAGTCCACGTTGACCTGCGGCTCGGTGCGCACCAGCGTCGGCTGCACACCGTCATCAATCACCGTGTTGCGGTTGAGATCCTTGAAGTACGACGCGCGCAGCCCCTTGGGATCGGTCTGCTGCCAGTTGTAGGAGAACGACACGCCCGCGGTTCCGCCGACCGTGGTGAACGTCGGCGAGGACACCTGGGTGGAGATGTTGCCGTTGGCCAGGTTCACTTCGACAGGCCCGACATCATCGGTCGGGGACGGGCCGTGGTCACCGATGCGCAGATCGACCTTGACATGCCCCACCCAAGACGAGGTCGTGCTGGTCAGGTTCGCCACCGTGGTGACCTGACAGGTGTAGGCCACACCGTCCTGCAACACCCCGGCGGGACGGTCCACTGTGGCGTGCCCAGGCAGCCGGGCTCGACCACCACACCGGTCTTGGCGTCCGGGCCGGTGGCGACTCGGAAGCAGTACTTCACCGCCTCCCCATCGGCATCCGACACGGCCCCCACCTGCAAGGTCGGTGTTATGGTCGCCACCGTCGCGTTGTCCGCCGGGGCGACCATTGGCGCGGCCGGCGGTGCCGATCCCACGTGAACGAGCAGTGTCGCGTCGAGGTGTTTGTAGGTCCACACTCCGGCCTGCTCGTGGCCGATGAGCATGAACCACGCGGTCGGGTTTCCCCGCTCCACGAGGTAGCGGATGACCCCGGTCAGGCCGTCGCCGGAGAAATGCCCCGCGTCGCCCACGTAGGTGCTGGCGACGTAGCCGCCCACGCTGTTGAAGTCGAAACCGGAGGCGTGGTAGAGGTCGGTGTTCCACGACTTCACCGACCCGACGTAGCCCGGCACCTTCCAGACATCCAGGCGCGAACCGACCACCGTCTTACCGAACAACGGCGAATAGTCCACATTGAACACACTGCGGTTGTACGTGGCACCCGCCGCCTGGCTGTTGCCTACCCGCAACCCGCGGTTCGCGCACTCATCCCCATCCGAGCGGTAAGCGCGCGGCGCCACCGAACGACATCGTCGGATCCACGAAGACCGGATACTGCCGCTGCGGCGCTTGTAGCCACTTCTCATCGATCGCGACGGTGAGGATCCACTGTGGTCCGTCCTGGCTCAGCTCGTAGCGGCCACCGGTCATCGCAGGCGCCTTGTCACCGCTACCAGAGGAATCCAATGCCTCGATCGGCGGCAGGACCACCTTCACCACACCGGCCGCATCCTGCGTCTACCCCACCACCGACGAACTGAGCACGCCCGACGGTATTGGTCGCTACAACCACTTCACCCACAACACCTCCATCTACTGGACACCCACCACCGACGCCCACCTCGTCTACGGAGCCATCCGGGAGCACTGGAGCGCCCTCGGCTGGGAAACGTCCTGGCTGGGCTACCCCACCAGCAACGAATACCCGGTGCCCGCCGGACGCCGAACCGACTTCCAAGGCGGCTACATCGAAGGGAACGCCACCACCGGAGTCACCACCGCATACCGCCACCAGTGAAGTCGAAGGCCATGTCCCGCAGGGCGTTGACCGCGGACGGGCGGTACGCGCCCACAGCCAACCCGCTGAGCATCTACTCGAGCGTCGAACCACGAAGCCGTGGGGTTCGGCAACTCCGAGGTCGCGACGAGAAAGCGACGAGCCGAGTCACGGGTTGCCGAACAACCACATGACAACTAGCGGAAGCAGCACCGGCAGCGAGATCGCCCACAACACCAGCCCGGCAAAACGCAACCGATCCACCAACGACACCGCGCTGTACCCACCCCCGACAGCCATGGCCGTGCTGCCCCTTCCACTTCCGAACACATGATCTTGCTAAGCCATCGCAGGCCACGCCACCGGCGTTACGCTCGCCGGGCGCCCCCTGTAATGATCACCCACAAGGGCTAAAGAAGAAGCACATGAGCACCGAAATCGGTCTGACTCGACCAGGTTGCCCGGCCCGAACCATTCATCGCGACTGATGCCGCGGTGCCAGAAGCCACCGAGGTGCTGCGGCCGAGGGGCCATCAAGCGGAGCTCCCGCAGACGCCGGCGTCGGAACCGCCGCGGTCGGTATCAGGGACGCTCTGAATAGCTGGACCGTCAGACCGCCCAATCAGGCTTGACTGCTGTCAAGCCGATCGCAGGTACTTCCCGGATGGGTTCTGCGGGATTTGCGCGTTGGCACCTCGCAGCAGGCTCAGCAGAGGATTCGCGATGTCCGACAGCAGGCAAGTCAGCGACGAATGTTCTTCCGTGTCGAGCCGGTGCCGCCTTGCTCGGCGCCGATTGATGGCGCTGACCTCGCCGAGGAATGGCTGCGGGTCCGGCGAACGGTGTTGAGGCAGTTGGCGTGCGGCACCACGCCCGCGCCGACTGAGATGGGCCAGCCGGACTCCGCTGCCGGTGGCACGGATCCGAGGAAGATCCCGCAGGCTGGTGAGCAGGTAGGCGGGAAGGTCAACACCGGCGTCCGCGCCGTGCGCGCGGTACCAAGCGACAGGATCGGTCGTGATCGTCACCGAAAGTGTGATCGTGAGTCTTTCACGCACTGCGTGGCCTTTCGACGCGGAAAACGTGAATGAAGTCCCACCCCGAGCAATCTCCTCAATTCAGCTGTCTGAGATGCTTCAGGGCAGGGCGACAGGGAAACACTATTCCCGGATAGAGCTCAATGCATGCCGAGCGGGACGCCCATTCACCAGGACTACCCATGCATGGTCGTCCGGCTGCCTTTACTCATCGAGTCTGTCTCCGAGTCAGCGACGCAGGACCTGTCCCCTTTGCCATCAACGCGGTCAGGCACGGGCGGCCACGACCTTCATCCCGTACGTGATCTTGCGCGCACCGAGACGTCCAGTGCTCCCTGAAGGTGCCAGGGAAGCGCTGCGACCGTTGGCACCGCTCGGTTTGCCGCCAGGCTACGTCGGGCCTTGATTACGGCAACTGTCGTCGACGTCCGGACTTCACACTGCACGAGACAGTACCAACCAGGGCATATCAAACGGGGGCCAAGTCTGCGTCGCATTAGTCTTCGAGGACAGCGCGGTCTTGTGCTGCCCGGTCGGCGGACTCGTCCATAGTTCGGGCAGGGTGACGAGGTCACCGGAGGCGGCGGTCCGCGGAGGAGGCGGGGCTGATCGTCCCGCAGCGCTCGGAGGGTGGACGTCGCCGTTTTCCCGCCGTCAGCTGCGGCGGGCCAGAGCGTGCCTGACAACGGGTCGACTAGGGCACCCCGGGCGCCGCTGCGTGTCGGATCACCAGACTCGAAGACCCACTCGCCGAACACGCCAAGCCGGGCCCTGAGCCGCACAGCTGGCGATCGTCGCAGCGTCTGGGTTGACGGCGGCCGAGTGACGTGTAGGGTCGGTGGTGGTCGTTGTTTCTGGGTTCGTGTTTTGTGCATGCTCGCAGGATGTTGATGCGGGCGAGCTTCTTTCTTTGGTCGTAGCTGGAGTTAGCCGCCGTCTGAGATCCCCCGGCCCGGGCCTCCGCACGATGTGGTCGTCCGTCATACCTCAGCTCCCAGGAGGAGACACGCATGACTAGCGGAACCGTGAAGTGGTTCAACTCGGAAAAGGGCTTCGGCTTCATCGCTCCGAACGAGGGCGGGCCGGACGTGTTCGTGCACTACTCGGCGATTGATGCCGGCGGGTTCCGGAGCCTGGAGGAGGACCAGCAGGTGACCTACGAGGTCAGCCAGGGTCCCAAGGGCCCGCAGGCCGACCTCGTGCGCGTGGTCTGACAACCCTCTCTGTTCTCCGGTGGCTCCTCACCCACTCGGGTGGGGAGCCACCGGAGCGTTCGGCGAGCGCACCACCCCGCCTCGTCGCCCTCCGCGCACTGCCCGCATCGATCCGTATTGCCGCCACCAGGCGGTGGACTGGATCGGCCACGGGACAGGAAGGAATGCCATCACCACATCAACATCACTGCACCACCCGCGCCGACGGCACCGCGATCTGCCGGTCATCGACCGGGTCTCCCACCCGGAACCGGCTTTCGGCGGGTGCACCCGTGGCCCGAGCGCGGTGAGTCCGGTCCAATTCGCCGAACCCGAACACTCCCGGGCCATCCCCGAGCAGCACCACCCAATCGCTGACCACAGCGATGCCGGGATGCGCCGGTTGCGCATGCCGTTCGACCCCGACCCGGCCTAGAGATCGCGGCAGCACGCTGCCGCCCTCGGCCGAGACGGCATCGCGCACCACCCGCCCAGCACCTTCAGGAGCGCTCCGATGGGCGGCGACGACGCACCTGCGATGGTGACGATCCGGAGAATGTCGGCGCCGAGCCGGTGGTGGACGTTCACCCATGCTCCAGCCAGGCCAGGCTGGACCAATTAGGAGTTGCAGAGGAAGGACACCAGTGCCTGCGGTCTGACAGTGCGCTGCTCGACCAGCTCGGCGACCGTGACCCGCTGCCCCGGGTGCCGCCGTGCGCACAGGCCGTCCAAAGAGGACTGCGCGGCGGCGATCGTGGCGTCGTCGCTCAGGGTCCGCCATCCACCAGTGTTGCGCCGCGGAATGGTTGGCCTTCTCCACCACTCTTGCCGGTTCCCGCGCCGCGACGGCCAGGAGCATGCGGGTCAGGACTGCGGGTCCTTCGAGGCCTGCAGCCTTCCCGCCGGCAGCCGGTCGGCCCCCCAGCTGCGTTCGATGTAGCCGATGATCCGCGCGACGTCCTCGGCGGGCACCCTCTCCGGCTCGCCGCGCTCGAGCGGGTCGGCGTGGAAGATGTAGAGCCGCGAGGCAAACTGGTCGAACGGCAGCGAGGCCTCACCGAACCGCTCACCATTACCCGCGGTGGAGACCACAACGCCGTCGCCCCAGTCCTGGCCGCTGTCGTTGTTCGGGTTGAAGAAGTACACCCGCATGACGTCCTGCGGATCCGGCGCGACCCGCAGGATCGTGATCGCATGCCAGCCGACGTAGCGGGCCGCGCTGTCGGTGACGGCGACGCCGGCCGGCTGCGGGTGGATCACCGGCTGTCCGCCGTTGTAGGGCGGGGAACCGCCCAGGACCGCTGGCGAGGATGGAACGTCAACGTAGAAACCCTCGCCTACGAAAACCTAAACCGGGCAAGGGAACCCCGCACATCGACCGGTCAGCGTGTGGAAAACCCGGAAGAGACAGCAGGAATAACCAGAACGAACGTCACGATCTGCGGCGCCAACGTCGCTTTGACCTCCGCATGCGGGCTCACCGGCCTACGCGCTGCTGACCAGGGGCAGCGGAGGCACGGGAAATGCCGGTGCTGGCCACGACGCAGCCCTCCACCACCTCACCGGCCGACGGGGCCAGATCGGCGCGACTGAGGCCGGCCACCTGGCGCACAGCCGCCTCGACGTCCGCCCTTCCGTGAACGTTCACCAGCACCTCGAACGCGGCTGCGGCCGCTGCCGGAGCGAGACCGGCCGCCACCTCCGCCAGGTTGCGGACCTGCGCCAACAGTTCCGGATCCGGCACCGTCCCGCATGGTTGCCTGCCGTGCCTCATACCTGTTCCCATCGGCAGTCAAGCGGCCCCTACTTGAGGCCGCGTCAGGGGACGCGAAACCCGCACACCGAGGCGGGCGGGGCAGAAACGTTGAAGACGGGTGGATGACGCGCGCCCCCGCGTCAATTCACGGTCACCCACCCGCCGCTGCCCCCACGCCGCACTTGGTTTGCCGGGGACAGGAATGCCATGGTGCGGCTTCGACCGCGTGATCGGCATATTCCGGACACATCCCGTACGAACGAGTTACCGGTGTCATCGCCCGAAAGAGTGCCATCATCCGACGGGCCCCTGGAGACCCTTCGCGGTGTGATGGACCGTCGAATGAATCACTGCCCTGGGTCGGGTTCAGCCGGGTGGCGGGTAGGGTCGTGGCCTGGCGGCACGGTGCGCTTGTCGCGGATGGTGCCGTCGCTGGCGGTAGTTCGACGCATCCGTCGAGTACGCGCCGCGGGTACCCGCGTCGAAGCGGACCTCGGCATCGACCTCCGCGCGGAGATCGCGTCCCAGCGAATCGACGTCCACTTGGGACGGATCAGACGTCCACGCACGACCGCGGTCGGTGAACAGCTTGGCGCGCCCGACGGCGACCTCCCGCCCCTCGACGATGCCGTGCACGCTCAGGTCGGCGCGTTGGTGAACTGCTCCACGCGAGGCAACACGCCCGCTCCCGGCCCCGAAGCTCCAACCTCGTGGATTCCCGCAGCGACTGTTTCACACTTCGCATGCGACGTCCGTGGATGCTTCAACGCGCCTACGTCGCCGGAATGCATTGACACGACGAAGGTAGCGAGGAACAGCTCAGCCCTTCACCGCGCCCATGGTGAACCCCGCGACGAACTTGTCCAGGAACAGGTTGAACACGAGCGCTATCGGCACCGCAACCAGCACGGTGGCCGCCTGCAGCGACTGCCAGAAGAACACGTCGCCCCGGACCAGCTGGGTCGGCACGCCAGTGCTCACCGGCATCTGGTCGGTCGGCGCCACGAACGCCAGGGCGTAGATGAACTCGCTTGCGGCAAGGGTGAAGGCGAACACCACCACCGCCACGATGCCGGGGAACAGCAGTGGCAGCACCGCCCGCACGAATCCACCCACCCGGCTGTAGCCATCGACCATCGCCTGCTCCTCGATGTCCTTCGGGATCGCCTTGAGGAATCCCATCAGCAGCCACACCGACACGGGGATCGTGATCGTCGGGTAAACAAGCACCAGCGACCAAGTGGAGTCCTGCAGGCCGAAGGCCACCACGGCCCGCCCCAGCGACAGGAAAAGCAAGCTCGGCGGAACCAGGTAAACGAGGAAGATTCCGATTGCCATCGGAGTCGCCCAGCGCAGGCCGAAACGGTCCAGCGCATACGCCGCGGGCAGGCTCAACGCCAGCGTGATCGCCACCACCAGCAGGCCGGACCATAGCGTGTTCCAGGCAAAAGTGACGAAGGCGGTGTCAGTGAACAGGTATCCAACGTGGTCGGCCGTGGACGGACGGTTGAACACGAACGGGTTGTTCTGCGGGTTGTAGAGGTCGCGGTTCTGCTTGAACGCCGTCACCACGCTCCATAGGAAGGGCCCGGCACACACCAATGCGCCGAGGATCGCCGCGGCGTAGACGCCGATCCGGGACGCGAGGCGCCGATGCGCATAGCGCCGGCGCGGCCCGGCTGCTCCGGCGGTCATCACAGCACCTCCAACCTGCGCACCGCCCGCAAAATCGCGATCGCCGCAGCCAACAGCAGCGGGAAAAGGAACAGCGCGATCGCCGCACCCTGTGCAACGTCGCCGCCCTCGATACCCCGGTAGAACGCCCAGCTAGCCAACAGCTGGGTGGAGTCGTTCGGTCCGCCGCGGGTGAGCACCCGGACCACCGCCATGTCCGTGAAGGTGAAAATGGCGCCGAACAGCGCCGCCACCGCGACGATCGGCAGCACCAGCGGAACCGTCACCTCGAACATCCGCCGCCAGAAGCTCGCTCCGTCGACGCGCGCGGCCTCCTCGATTTCCCTCGGGATCGCCAGCAGGCCGACCATCGTGATGACGGCGGCCAACGGTGTGAGCCGCCAAACGTGCACCGCGATCACTGACAGCATGGCCAGCCCCGGCTGGCCATGCCAGTACATGTTCTGCGCGGGACCGAGAGCGCCGAACTGCCGCAGCACCCAGTCGATCGGCGAGCAACGGCCGTACTTCCGGAAGGTCGGCGTAGGGAACGCCGGGGAGATTTCTACTTGGGATCTCGGTCGCAGTGGTCGCCGGACCGGGTCTGCCCTCGTCCTGTTGAGGCATGGGTGCTCCTTGTCGCCGCGTATGAACAACCCCAGCAGCGCTTTCCGGGACACCACAAAGATAAGCCAACCCGCGGGTTTCGACGGGCCCGAACAGGGGCAGCGGCAGATCCGCCGCCTGCGGCACAACATCGATGCGAGCTCACCGCCAGGGTCCGTCGACCTGCGATCGGCGCAGCCGATTCGTGGAGGCAGACGACGGCTCAGCCAGAACGATTGACGCGCAGGATCGTCGGACCACGTCCGCCGCTCCTGCGGATGTCAGGCAGCGGACGTGGTCCGGCTCCGATCAGGCAGGCTGCATCGCTTGCGGCGTCATCTGTCGGCACATATCCGCGCACCGAGTCATGACGTCCGCCAGTTCGGTCATCTCCGGAGTGTTCACCTGCCTGCACATCTCGGCGGACATCTCGCACATGTCGGCGCACATGCTGCACATTCGCACGCACATCTGCACCATGTCCGCGCCGGCCTCCGTCATGCTCGAACAGCGCATCATCATGTCCGCGCACATGCGACACATGTCCGCGCAGGACATCATCATCATGCTCAGCTGCATCGACTGTTCACTGCGCATTTCCATGCAACGAGACAACATCTGCTCGCAGATGTCATGGCACTTGTGGCACATGTCGATGCACTGCTGCATCTCGGTGCTCAGCTGACGTGTCATTTGTGAACCTCCTACATGTTCCAGGCCTGGCAAGGATTCGCTACGCCGGGCACGGCGCACCGACCTGCCAGCGGGCTACGAGAGGTCCTGCCTACTCCTGGCCTGCCGAGATCGCACGTCGTGAGCCGCCATACGAGGGAGACCACCGGCCAAGGCATCGGCGCGTTCGTCATCCGAGCGCTTCCGGAACATCCCCCTGGTGGCGGGTACGCAGAAGTTCCGCCGACCGCTGGCACTTTCGCAACGCCTGCACCGCCGTCCCCTCGCGTTTCCGGACGGACGGGCGCCGGTTGCCGCCAGGTCCGCAGCGGTTGCACCATCGAAGGCGGAGCCGCCACGCGGGAGGCGCGATGCGCAACGGGGACGCCAACAGCCAGGTGCCGGACCGGTTCGGCCGGTGGTTGCGGGACTTGCGGATCTCCGTCACGGATCGGTGCAACTTCCGCTGCCGGTACTGCATGCCCCGGGAGGTCTTCGGGGCGGACCACCTGTTCCTGGACCGTTCGGAGCTGCTCACCTTCGAGGAGATCACCAGGCTGGCGCGCGTCTTCGCCCGCCAGGGCGTGCGCAAGATCCGGCTGACCGGCGGGGAACCGCTGCTGCGTCGGCAGCTCGACCAGCTCGTCGGGATGCTGGCGGAGGTCGACGGCATCGACGACATCGCGCTGACCACGAACGGTTCGTTGCTGGCGGCGCAGGCACGAGGCCTGCGCGATGCGGGCCTGTCGAGGGTGACGGTCAGCCTCGATTCGCTGGACGCGGAGCGGTTCGCGCGGATCAGCGACACCCGGGTGCCGCTTTCCCAGGTACTGCGCGGCATCGCCGCCGCCGAGGAGGCGGGTCTGGCCCCGATCAAGGTCAACACCGTGGTCAAGCGCGGTATGAACGACGGCTCGGACGTCCTCGACTTGGCCGGGTTCGGCCGCGAGCACGGTTACGTCGTGCGGTTCATCGAGTACATGGATGTGGGCACCACCAACGGCTGGCGGATGACCGACGTCGTACCCGCCCGCGAGATCGTCGACCGTCTACACGCCGCGTGGCCCCTCGAGCCCGCGGACCCCGACTACACCGGCGAAGTGGCCCGGCGCTACCGCTACCTCGACGGCGGCGAGGTCGGCATCATCGCCTCGGTGACCGAGCCGTTCTGCCGCACCTGCACCCGGGCCCGCCTGTCCGCGCAGGGCGAGCTGTTCACCTGCCTCTTCGCGTCCAGCGGCCACGATCTGCGCGCGTTGCTGCGCGGCGGGACCGACGACGCCGAACTGGAAAGCCACATTCAGGCGCTCTGGGGACGACGCACCGACAGGTACTCCGAACTTCGCACGACCGAAAGCACCCGCGCCCGCAAGGTCGAGATGTCCTACATCGGCGGCTGATTTCCCTTCCTCTGCCCCGGCGCGGGGCGGTTGGCAGTCAGTCCCGGTGAAGACCTGTTCCGGCTGAGCGCGGCCTTGACCGGCCGGTCGAGGAACTCGGCCGCGGCCGCCATCAGGAACGCAGTGGCCCTACCTGGTTGCTGCGTGTGCAGTGCGGTTGCACCGCACTGCCCGCACCCGAACCCGAACCCAGCACGTTCGCCATCGCGGTGGCCGCCTGCCCGCCCGTGGCCCTGCTTCTGTCCGTCGAACTACTCAACCAGACACTCAATCTCCCAGATCGCCACCGAGCCCGTGGAGTCCGGCCGCACAGCTACGCACTCGGAAGGCATGGGGGCGGAATGTGATCCAGGCGAGCCACTGACAGCGGTCGGCGAGGTGCCAGCGCTGCGCACGGCCAGGCCGTGCTCGATCCACGCCGGACACGTTAGACGTCTGGCCCTGGCAGCCGGGCGTGTACGCGCCGTTTCAGATGGAGGGCAGGTTTTGCACCGGGTCAGGGCACCCGGCCACACCACAGGTCGTAGAGGGGTGGGCGGTCCCGGTTCGGCAACCGACATCAAGTCCCGGGGGCCTGACATCTGCCGACGCTCCACAGGGCGCCGCGGGGCCACGACCTCGTGGTGCAAGGCGAGGATCTCGGTGTTGATCGAGGCAGACGATCGACCGGGCGCGACGGACCAGTGCAGCAAACGCACGAGCTTCGATCAGGCCCGGAGTTCGGCCGCACGCAGGCCCCTTGGGGCACAACGCATATTTGACAGCCCCTCACCCGGCGGCCCCGAGGCGCTTGCTGCGATCGACCGCCCGCTCGGCGAAGGAGATGCCCCGTCATTCCCTGACGATCCGGCGCTGCCCGATCGTTCGGTCACGGCGAATGCCTCGACGTGAAGCATTCCGTTCACTACCAGGACACCACTGGAAGTTGAGATGATCACGTCTATCCATCTCCGGAAGAGGCATCGCCTTGAGAAACATCCTTCGCCGGTTCAGCGCCATCGCCGCCGGCACCACCCTGCTCGCCGGCGCAGCCTCCGCCGCACCGGCGACCGCCGCAGCCCCTGTTGACGTGCAGCTGCTCAGCATCACGGACTTCCACGGGTACCTACAGCCACCCACCCCCGGGCAGGGCGGCCAGATACCGGGGCCCAACGGCACCCCGGTCACCGTTGGAGGGGCAGCGTATCTGGCCTCGCACCTCAAGGCGTTGCGATCCGGGCACCGCAATTCGGTCTTCTTCTCCGCCGGCGACAACTTCTCCGGTTGGCCCTTCGAAGTGGACGCCTTCCAGGACGAGCCGACCATCGAGGTCCTCAACGAGATGGGCCTGCGCTTCT
This sequence comes from Saccharopolyspora sp. NPDC050389, assembly GCF_040655595.1. NCBI lineage: Bacteria > Bacillati > Actinomycetota > Actinomycetes > Pseudonocardiales > Pseudonocardiaceae > Saccharopolyspora > Saccharopolyspora sp. NPDC050389. The sequence goes on along the minus strand of NZ_JBFAKG010000119.1, from coordinate 10,792 downwards.
CGGCCATGGGCAACCACGAGCTGGACGTCTCGCCGGACTTCCTCGTCGACCACATGGAGAAGGGCCGTTGCTTCGGCACGGTCAACGAGGACAGCTGCTTCACCGACTCGACGGGTGGCAGGTTCCAGGGCGCGGACTTCGACTTCCAGTCCGGGAACATCGTCTCCAAGCTGACCGGCCGCCCGGTCGTGGACCCGTACCGTATCGAGTGGTTCGACGCTCCCGGCGGCAAGCGCGTCCCGGTCGGCTTCATCACCACCACGGTGCCCGACACCCCCACCGGCTCCACCTCCTACCAGCCGGGACTGCGGGCTCTCGACCAGCTGGAGACGGCCAATCGGTACGCCGAGGAACTCAAGCGGCGCGGGGTCGAGGCGATCATCCTCAACGTCCACGACGGTGGCTCCCCGAAGACCGCCGCGACGTCGAGCTACAACGAGTGCGACTCCGCCTGGGGGCCGGTGATCGACCTGGCGAAGCAGGTCACCCCCGAGATCGACGCCGTGGTCAGCGGCCACTGGCACTCGCGCTTCAACTGCATGCTGCCCGACCCGGAAGGCAACCCGCGCCCGGTCGTCGAGGCGGGCAACCACGGTGCGCTCATCAACGAGATCGGGCTGTCGCTCGACCCGAGCACCGGTGAGGTCATCCGGGACCGGACCAGCTCGGTCAACCACGCGGTAACCCGGGATGTCGCGCCGGATCCGGCGGTCCAGAAGATCGTCGACTACTGGGCCGGCCGCGGCGCCGAGCGCTTCGCCGAGCCGGTGGCCACCCAGACCGGCTCCTTCACCCGCACGCCGAACGCCGCCGGCGAGAGCACCGCCGCCGACCTGTTCGCCGACATCCACTACTGGGACGCCAATCGCACCCGGGACGGCAAAGCCGACCTGGCGCTTATCTCCGCCAAGCCCGCCAAGGGCAGCACCGCCGTCCGCGGCGACCTGCCGTTCGCGAAGGGCAGCCACCCCGGCGACGCTGACGGCCGGATCCTGTTCGGCGAGTCCTGGAACGCCTACGGCTACGGCAACCCGGTGCTCACCGTCGGGGTCACCGGACGTCAACTCGACGCCATTCTCGAGCAGCAGTGGCAGAAGCAGGCGGACGGCAGCGTGAAGTCGGCGCCGCTCGCGATCTCCCGCAATGTCTCGTACAGCTACGATCCGGCGCGGGCGGTCGGCGACCGGGTCGAGCCGAGCGAGGTGCTGATCGACGGGAAGCCACTGGATCCGGAGCGCACCTACCGGGTGGCCGCGCTGGCGTACACGGTGATCGGAGCGGACGGATACAGCGCCTTCGAGGGTTACACCGACCCGGTACGCAACGGTCCTGACCACGAGGTCTTCCTGGACTACCTCAGGGAGCAAAAGGTGATCTCCCCGGCACCGCTCGACCGGGTGCGCATCAAGGACTGACCCCAATGCGGCTGCGCCCACGCCTGGCGTGGGCGCAGCCGCATACCGGCGCCATCGCTATGTCGTCACCACGCCGGGCTCCCCCAACCGCAGAACGTCGAAGAAGCGGGCCATCCGCTCAGGGCAACGCGGAGGAATCGGCCGAGTTCGAGCCAGCCGATTCCCCGCGGCTGCCATCCGCGTAGCCGACGTCAGTCAGTGCCGTCCGCAGCACGCTCTCCAGTTCCGCCCAAGTCAACCCATCGGGGAGGCGGTAGTCGACGGCCGGCATGATCGCGTCGTTCGGGACGTCGACGTCGAGGTGGACCTAGTACCCGGCGCTCCCACCGACGGCGAGCTGGTCGACCGCGTGGCGCGCTGCCGCAGCGGCGCCCGCTGCACGCACACCGTCGCGGTCGATCGCCCGCAGCTGTGGCGGTAGCGGCTGCATCCCGGCCTTGGCGGACTCAGCGGAGTCGCGGCGCTCCGCACGAAAGATCACCACGCAGATCTACCGCACGATCAGTTCCTAAGAGCTCCCGGATACTCATCAGCCACACGACCCGGCCGCCAAGATCGCCCATGTGGCTGAGACCAGAATCGACAACACCCTTCGCATGCGTGGCAGGGCACAACGTCACGAGCACCGGCGCTCGCGGGCCGATCACCAACGATGAACACGGCTCCACCCCGGTCACCGGGACGCGTCATCATCAATGCGCGGGAGGGGGATTGCCGCCTCGGTGGATTGCGCCGGTTCAAATTGATGCGAAGCAGCGCGCCTCTCCAGGTCGATCGAGCGCCGTAGCGCTCCCACGGTGTGCGCCCGGCGGCGGGAGACCTGGACACGGGTGCTTCGCCTCGCTGCTCCGTGGCAACTCTGGTCTTCTTGGTGCACGCAAGCCCCCTTGCGTAATGGGGCGGGTGACCCCCCGACGGTCACCCGCGCCCTTCCCCGAATCCCGGCAAGACCCCCGACGTCTCACCAGGCACACACGCCCCTGTTACAGCAGGTCAGAGGGCATGTACAGAGAGTTTCACGAGCGACTGAAGGTGGCGTCAAGGGAGTGGGCGTTAAATCCAGGTAACCAGACCACCCGCATCGTGCAGCAGGCCCAGGCGCCGAACAGAAAACGCCCCCGCACCCGACCGGCGAAAACCGGAAGGATGCGGGGGCACGCTACGTCACGCGGCGCGGTGCCGCCCAGGGTCGGGCTCGTCGACGCCCGGCGGCTCGTAGGTGAGTGGGGTGTTGGACCCGAGCAGTAGCCGGATCGCCCATGGCGGGAGGTGCGGCTCGATCTTGCGGAGTGCGGCGGGGACGACGGTGCGCAGCCAGCCGCGGAGTTGGTCTGACAAAGTGTTTCTCCTGTAATAGAAAACGGGCATCGCGGTTGCGGTGCCCGTTGAGGTGGTGCGGGGTTGATCAGGCGGCCTCGCAGGGCACGTAGAACTGTTCCCAGACTTGATCGAACAGCTCCCGATCGCGTTCTGTGTAGACCGAAACGGATCGGGTGGTCCCATCCACGAACCGCGGGGCCTTCCTCGGACTGGCCCCGCGGCGCTTGCGGTAGGCGGCTGTGAGTCTCGTTCCGAAGCTGGTCCGCATCGAACGCAGTTGCTTGCCTTTGATCCCCGCAATCCTGCAGATATTCGTCCACAGTGAGCAGCCGGTCTTCCTTTTCCACGGGCCAGCGGCGCGTCCCTGAAGCACTGCGGGTCACTGCCAGTCACTCACAGGGGCGCAAGGCAACCGAGAGTGCCGGACTCGGGGCCACAGGAAACTCGTCCCACCGCGCTCAAGCCCTTTCGGTGAGCATGGCACCTGCCGGGCTGCCTACTCTTGCCGTGTGCCGCGACAAACGGAGTACTACCACGACCCGAACGCCCCCGTGGCCAACTCGCTGGCCCCCACCTCGTTCGCGGTGGTACGTGATGCTCAACGTCGTGTTTTGCTAGTGCAGCGCATCGATACCCGGAACTGGGAACTGCCAGGCGGGAAGGTCAACGTCGGGGAGTCCGCACCCAATGCCACCGTGCGTGAGGTGAACGAGGAAGCCGACGTCCTCATCACCGTGACCGGGCTCGCCGACGTCTATACCGCCCCGGGGCACGTCATGGTGTACTCCAGCGGGGAGGTGCGCCAGCAGTTCGCTGTGTGCTTCCACGCCAAACCGCTGCGGGGTGAACCGTGCCCGGATCACGAAGAGACGATCAACGCCGCATGGGTGGAAACCGAAGCCCTGGACGACCTACCCATCCACCCGAGCATGAAACTGCGCCTGGCACACGCACTAAAACAGCCTGCACAGGTGCACGTGGCCTGAGTGCCGTCGCAGCATGCTGTCGCACGAGGCGGCGAGCCCCCTGGGAATGCGTGCTTGATCGGTCGGTCCTATGGGGGGCCATCCTGGCCGGGGCGCGTCGCCAGGCCGTGGTCCAATCGCGGATGACAGTCTCCGCGTCCTCGCCAGTTGGGTTGGTGAAGTGGGCTTCCCCACGGTTGTGTTGTGGACACTCGCGCGGCGGTCTTGACGGCGTCCGTGGCGCCGCCCGATCCATCGGACCTCAGGCCCGGGCAACGTGTCGTTCGCCGGAGCTTCGCCGTCTTCGGACGTCCGGTGCGCCGGTCGGCGTGCCACTGGGCGGTCGTGGCCTGATAGTCCACACAGCCACTACGAGTCGCGGCGTTACGACGGAGTTCCCGCGAGATCGTCGACGGCGATCGGCCCGTCCGCCGGGCGATCTCACGCACGCCACAGTCCCGGCCGTTCAGGATCGCGATCTCCTCGCGCTCGGCGAATGACAGGTAGCGTCCCGACAGCGGCGCATGATCAACCGACGGCATCCCGCCACTCTCACGGAACCAACGCACCCCGACCGCGGGCGACACGCCTGCGGCCACACCGGCTTCCTCGCTCGACAAACCATCGGCGATCGCCGCCCAGAACCGCTGCCGACCCCCACGCCGTGCTGCCGGCGGACGACCAGGCGAACGCATCGGCGCCCGCCCAGCCAGATCCAACCGACGCCGCTTCGACTTTCCCACCGCAACTCCTCGCACCCGAGATGTTGCGACGACCAGTTCCTTGAAAAGAGGCTGCCGTCGCCGATGGGTGCACGGAAGGTTTGCGATGCCTGAGGCCGGCGCGGGGTGGATCGGCGAGGTCGGTCCCGGACCGAGCTACCTCGGCCGAAGGCTCGGGTTGGCCCGGACAACGACTTCACCAACCGCAACACCACCTTCATGACCTACGACCTCATGCACATCGCCGCCCTGCTCCGGCAGGCTGGAGGCGTGTCCGTCTACGGCAACCAGCGTTCCGAGTGGGCTGCGGGCTGTCACTTCGGTTTCGACAACCCGGACTACCGCTGACGGGTACCCCCAAAGGAGAGTCCACGATGACTGGACAGAACACGGACCTGGCAACGATGGTCACCGGCCTCGGTTGTGCTGCCATCGTGGATGCCATGGGACGAGCCCACCAACACCGCGCGCACGTGCTGAGCCTGGTCAGCCCCACTCCGCAGCGCCCGATGTTCGGCCCCGCCGTGACAATCGCTTACCTGCCTTACCGCGACGACTTCACCGATACCAAGACCGCAGGATTCGCCGACTGGTTCTACCGAGCGGTAGGAGATACCCCCGCAGGGGCGGTCCTTGTGCTCTCCAGCGGCGGCTACCCGGACGTCTCGCACGGCGGTGGCACCAAAATGTCCCGCCTGCACAACCACGAGCTCGCCGGGCTGCTCTGCGACGGCCGGCTCCGCGACTTCGACGAACTGGCCCGGTACCGCTTCGCCACCTGGTGCACGGGCGAGGCCACCCGAGCGGGCGGCGACACCGTGATGCCGTGCGCGGCCAACATCCCCGTCGAAGTCGGCGGCGTGTGCATCACACCCGGCGACTACATCTACGCAGACCGCGCCGGCGCCGTCGTCATCCCGGCGCACAACGTGCGGGACGTGCTGACCGAAGCGCAACACATCCAAGCCGAGGACAAGGACTTCCTGGCTCAGATCCGCAACGAGGACCCTTCAGCACTACGGGCAGGAAGGCGCTTCGGGCGGCAAGAGCTGTAGTGATCTCGCCTGCTCGGCGTTCCGCCCATTCCGGGCTGTCAAGATGTCCAAGCCACAGGGCGAACTCGTCACCGTGCAGTCGCACAGCAAGTTACTCGGGGTGCGCAGCGTCGCCGAGACGTGCGGCAACAGCCGCCAGCACCGTGTTGCCGAACCGGTTGCCCGTACGACTTCTACGCGATGGTCCGCTACTTGCCACGTCGAGGTTTACCCGCTCGTCACCGAGGCGGCCAGCAGCTCCTCAGCCATGCCTCAACCAGGTCACTCATCAGGTGACCGTCTGATCCAACGGCGCCGCTCGAGCTCGTCGTCGTCGACCAAGACAAGCATCGGCTGACCGGGAGCCATCATCATCGTCACGAGGAAGCGCAGAGGGATGTCGGTGCGGTTGTTGACGTCCTGAAAGTGGATTACGTCTCCGCCGGGTTCCCAGAACGCCTCGCCGGCCTTGATCGCCCGCGGCGGCTCACCTTCCAGTTCGAAGACCATTTCGCCCTCCAGCACGTAGCCGAAACAGGGGCCGCCGGGGTGGTGGTGCGGCGGGATCCCGGGATCGCCGGGCGGCCACTCGATCACCAGGGTCATCACTTCCCCGTCCGCCGGCCGAAAGGACGGGGTGACGCTCTGAAGCACGGTCATCGCGTTCTGCACCTTGTCGTCTGGGCCGGGATCGATGGCGGCAAGACCCACCACCACTGCGTGGCGATCGACAACGAGGCAACGCGGTTGCTGTCGCGGCGGGTGGCCAACGACGAGACCCCGCTGCTGGAGCTGATCGCCGAGGTTGTCGAGCTCGCTGAGGGCGAGCCGGTGACCTGGGCGGTTGATCTCAACAGTGGTGGTGCCGTTGGCCGCACCGAAGCCACTGAGGCGCTGACACGACTGCTCGCCACCTGGCGGCCGAGTCAATAGGAGCGCAGCAGCAGATACGCGGCGGCTACGGAGCCCAGAACGGCTGCGCCGTAGCAGAACGCGATGATGGGTGCGCTGAACTCCTTGAGCTGGAGGCCGTCATAGAGGGTGTAGCGGAAGCGGTGCGCCCAGTGGAACAGCAGCGTCACGCACAGGCCGAGCAGCACGATCTTCGTGGCGGGATGCCGCAACACCGCGAGCAGGTGCGCGTGGTTCGGCGTCGGCAGCAAGCCTGTCGGGAAGGCGATGCCGAAAAGCACCAGAAGCACTGGTACCAGCAGTGCGGCGACCGTGCCGCCGATGCTGAAAAGCAGCCACGCCAACGGTTCCGGTGATCTCCGCCGGTCAGCCATCCAGCACCACCCAGGCCACCGCGGCGGACACCAGCAGCCACAGCAGGTACTGCGACGTGAGGATCGGCGCGGGCCCGACCCGTCGGCCGCGGACCCGAACGACCACCGCCTTCGGCGTGAGGCCGAACCAGGTCACGGTGTGCAGCAGGACGAACAACAGCGCGACCGCGTTCAGCACCAGCACCCACCCGCGGCTCCAGGCGAGGAACTGCGCGTACCGGTCATCGCCGGTGGAGACAGCGTGCACCAGCAGGAGCAGGTACACCACGAACCAGGCGATGAAGATGCTACTGATCTCGCGCAGCACGAACAGGAAGTACGAGCGTCGCCGCAGCCACCAGAACAGCGACACCGGCTTCCGGTACGCCGTACTCATCGTGGCCCCCGCGGCCACAGGAAGTCCTTGAGCGACTGCATGGCCGCCGTCAACTTGTAGCGCTGGATGGCACCCGCCGGATCGACGCCCTTGGGACAGGCCGTGGTGCACTCGCCGACGAACGTGCACGCCCACACGCCCTCGGCCGCTGAGAGGACGTCGCGCCGGTCTTCGGCACCCTGGTCCCGGGAGTCGAGGTTGTAGCGCTGAGCGAGCGCGATGGCCGCCGGGCCGAGGAAATCGGGGTCGAGCGCGTACACCGGGCAGGCCGAGTAGCAGAGCATGCAGTTGATGCACATGCTGTACTGCTTGTACTCGTCCATCTCCATCGGCGTCTGCCGGAACTCCTCCTCCGGAGGCGGCTCGTCGCGGACGAGCCACGGCTTGACCTCCGCCAATTTCCGCATGAAATCGCCGATCTCGACGACGAGATCGCGGATCACCGGGAAATTGCGCAGCGGCTCGACCCGCACCGGACCGGGCGCGTAATCGGTCAGGAACGTCGCGCAGGTCAACTTCGGATCGCCGTTGACCGTCATGCCGCAACTGCCGCACACTCCCATCCGGCACGACCAGCGGTAGGACAGCGTGCCGTCCACCTGGTCCTTGATGTAGTTGAGGCCGTCGAGCACCACCCACTCCCGGCGCAGCGGCACCTCGTAGGACTGCACGGCCGGTTCCGCGTCCTGTCCCGGGCGGTAGCGCGTTACCTGCAAGGTGATCTGGTCCGCCATGGCTAGTCCTTCCCGTACACGCGCTCGGCGGGCGGCCAACGCGTGATGGTCACCGGCAGGTACTCCACCCTGCCGCTGCCGTCCGACTGGCGGCGGATCAGCGAGTGGGTGAGGAAGCGCTCGTCGTCACGGGCCGGGAAGTCGGTGCGCTGGTGCGCGCCCCGCGACTCCTCTCGGCGCAGCGCGCAGTGCACGATGGTTTCGGCCACGTCGAGCATGCCGGACAGTTCGAGTGCGGCGACCAACTCGGTGTTGAACGTCCGGCTGTGGTCGTCGAGGCCCACCGCGCCGAATCGCTCCCGGAGCTGCCCGAGCGTGTCGGCCGCTTTCGACAGCGACCCTCCGTCGCGGTATATCCCCGCGCCGTTCTCCATGGTTTCCTGCATTTCGAGGCGGATGTCCGCGATGCGTTCGCCGCCTTCGGCATGCCGCGCCAGTTCCCGTTCCAACCGCCGCTGCTCGTCTCGGCCCTGCGCCAGCACTGCCGACGACGAGCCGTGTCCGGCCGCGGCGAACTCGGCCGCCGCCCGGCCCGCCCGCGCGCCGAAGACCAACAGCTCCGGCAGGGAATTCGAGCCCAGCCGGTTGGCTCCGTTGATGCTCACGCAAGCGACTTCGCCCGCGGCGTAGAGACCCGCGAGCCCGGCGGCACCGTGGATGTCGGTGTGCACGCCGCCCATCATGTAGTGGATCACCGGCCGCACCGGGACGAGCTCCCGAACCGGGTCGATGTGCTGGTACTGCAGGCAGAGCTCCCGCACGAAGGGCAGCTTGGTGTCGATGAGCTCCGCGCCCAGGTGGCGCAGGTCCAGGTGCACGATCGGGCCGTGCGGCGTGTCGATCGTGCGGCCCTTGTCGAGTTCGTGCACGAACGCCTGGGACAGCCGGTCGCGCGGCCCCAGCTCCATGCTGCGCAGCTTCGGTGTCGGCTCCGGCTTTCCCAGATCGTAGTCCTGCAGGTAGCGGTAGCCGTCCTTGTTGAGCAGCCAGCCGCCTTCGGCCCGCGCGGCCTCGGTGATCAGGATGCCGGTGAACGGCAGGCCGGTCGGGTGGTACTGGACGAACTCCATGTCCTTGAGCGGCGCCCCGGCCCGGTAGGCCAGGGCCATGCCGTCGCCGGTCTTGATGTTCGCGTTGGTGGTGAACGGGTAAACCCGGCCGCAGCCGCCGGTGCACACGACGACGGCGCGGGCGGTGATGGTCTCGATCCGGCCGGTGGCCAGCTCCATTGCCACCACACCGCACACCCGGCCGTCGTCGACCAGCAGCGAGGTGGTGAACCACTCGTCGTAGCGCACAATGTCGGAATAGGACAAAGCGGTTTGGAAGAGCGTGTGCAGCAGGTGGAATCCGGTCTTGTCCGCCGCGAACCAGGTCCGCTTCTTTCGCATCCCGCCGAAGGCCCGGACCGCGATGCGTCCGTCCGGCTGCCGGCTCCACGGACATCCCCAGTGCTCCAGCCGGAGCAGCTCCGCGCGCGCTTCAGGGACGAAGACCTCGACGGCGTCCTGATCGCACAGCCAGTCGCTTCCGGACACCGTGTCGTAGGCGTGCTCGTCGAAGGTGTCATCGGGACCGGCGACGGCCGCCGCACCGCCCTCGGCAGAAACCGTGTGGCTGCGCATCGGATAGACCTTGGAAACCACCGCCACGCTCAGCCGCGGATCGGTTTCCGCAACCGCGATGGCCGCCCGCAGCCCGGCACCTCCGCCGCCCACGATCACGATGTCGTACGAAGCCGCCACCATCCGCCCACCTCACGCCTCGCGGTCGGCGCTGTGCTCGTCGACCAAGACCTTGCCGTCGTGGCGGACGGTCCTGATCCGCACGCTGCCGTCGTGGAATTCGTGCCGCACCTGGCGGCAGCCGCATTCGTACGCCGCGTCGTCGATGAGCAGCCCCGCGGCGTCGTCCTCGCGGTGCCGAACGCCCCGCACGAACCACCCGCACGGGGCCCGTTCCCGGAAATGAGTGTTCTCGCCGACCACGACCCCCACCCCCTGCGGGACGGTGACCCGACTCAACAAGAGGATACGGCCGCACCGGCACGCCCCCAAAGCTCGTGAGTGGTTGTACCGGTTCTTACCGGGACAACCACTCACGACGTTTTCGGACCAGTTCCACGTCCTCCGTTTCGCGCATTCCGTGCACCACCAGCACCGCCAGCACCGCCAGCACCGCCAGAACCATCACGGGGGAGACGCCAGGAACGCGAACGCGCCCGGCGCCTCCTCCAGCACCCGGGAGAAGTCCTCGGCCCCGGTCACCGGCTGCGGCGGTCCCGGATTTCGACCAGCAAACCGACGTCGCCGAATCGCAGGAAACCGTCGTGGTCGCGCGCACCCCGAACCCATTTTCGTACCAGCCCCGCAACCGTTCAGGAGCCGTGCTGGCCAGCAGCATGCCGCCGATGCTCGGCGGTGACGCCGGGTTCTCGTTCATCCCTGCTCCTTCCCCGCGCCGATGCAGACCAGGCCAACCTGTCGAACTCAGCGGTGGCCCGACACGCAGTGCCGGTACTGCGACGAGGCGCGGCCGGCATCGCCGGGCGATCCGACCGCCACCGACCCATGGAAGGCCACTGCAGACACTCGGCACTAATCGCGATGACACCCCAGATGATCTGTGGATTTCTTCCTCGTGGCACTGGTTTTCCGGACCCCACACTGCGGCGATCACGCCCCGGCGGCCGATGATGTCGAACGCGTAACGGTCACAAGGGAATTCGAACCACCACCGCGTGGTGCGCGTCTGAGCTTCTGTCGCACCGCGAGTCGCCCCAACGGAGTCCCCCACGATCGCCCTTGGGCGTCGGGCGGCACCCGGCGCTGAACCCCAAGAGGAGAAACACCGACCATGACCTACGCCCCCGAGAACGCGCCTGCGCACGTGCACACGCCGAAGCGACCGGTGACGCTGCTCATCCTGCAGATCTTCGCC
>NZ_JBFAKG010000118.1:0-25516 GCF_040655595.1 Saccharopolyspora sp. NPDC050389 | reverse complement strand
TGGAATCTCCATGCGCTGCGTGCAAGCGCGTGCCGGATAGCGGGCTCTTCAGTGCGTCAGTCGTCCAGGAGGTCTTCGATCGTGATCGGGATGTGGCGGACTCGGGTGCCCGTTGCGTTGTAGATGGCGTTGGCGACCGCCGCTGCCATGCCTACCGTGCCGATCTCGCCCAGGCCCTTCGCTCCGACCTCGTTGTGCAGCGTGTCCGGGTACTTGACGAAGTGGACGTCGACATCCGGGATGTCGGCGTTCACCGGGACCAGGTAGCTCGCGAAGTCGCCGTTGGCCAGCCGGCCGTTCTCCTCGATCTCCAGACCCTCGTGCAGCGCCGCCGACACACCCCAGATCATCCCGCCGATCGCCTGGCTGCGGGCCGCCTTCTCGTTGATGATCCGGCCGCAGTCGAACACGCCGAGCATCCGCGACAGGCGGGCCTCTCGCGTCCACTTGTGCACGCGGACCTCGCAGAACTGGGCGCCGAACGAGCTGAACGAGTGCTTCGTCAACTCCTCGCCGGGCGCCGAGGAACCGATCGCGGAGATCGACGAGCGGCCCACCGCCCGCAGCAGCTCGCCGAACGCCATCGCGCGGCCGTCGTCGGCCAGCACTCGCCCGTCCTCGTAGGTGACCTCCGCGCCCTCGAACGGCGCGCCCGGTGAAGACGCCAGCGCGAGCAGCGCGTCGATCGCCTCGGTGGCGGCGATCATGACGGCCGAACCCGCGCTCGCCGTGCCGGTCGAGCCGCCGGACATGCCGCCGGACGGCAACGCCGAGTCGCCCAGCCGCGGTGTGATCCGCTCCGCCGGAATCGCCAGCGATTCCGCCCCCACCAACGAGAGCACGGTCAGCAGGCCGGTGCCCGGGTCCGAGCCGCTGGTCGCGACCACGGCCGTGTCATCGGCCCGCAGGGTGATCTCGACGCTGGCCGGGAACCGCAGCGCGGGGAACATCGCGGTTGCGACGCCCATGCCCACGAGCCAGTCGCCGTCGGTGCGCCCGCGCGGCGAGCGGCCTGCCCAGCCGAACCGCTCCGCGCCGACCTGGAAGCACTCGTCGAGGTGCTTGCTGGACCACTGCAGGTCCTTGCCGGGCGGCGCGATCGAGTTGTTCCGCAGGCGCAGCTCGATCGGGTCCATGCCCAGCTCGGCCGCCAGTTCGTCGATCGCGCTCTCCAGCGCGAAGGACCCGGGCGCCTCCCCCGGCGCCCGCATGAAGGTGGTCGGCGGGATGTTCAGCGGCACGATCTTCTGGCTGACGGCCAGGTTCTGGGTGGCGTACCACTCGCGCGAGGTGCCGTGCGAGGTCGGCTCCACGAACGACCGGTCCGCCGGCGTGGTGCACCACGACTCGTGGCGCAGCGCGATCAGCGTGCCGTCGGATTCCGCGCCGAGGGAGATCTTCTGCAGCGTCGCCGGGCGGGTCGCCGTCGCGGTGAAGACCTGCTCCCGGGTGAGCGCGGCCTTGACCGGCCGACCGAGGGCTTTGGCCGCGGCCGCCGCCAAGAACGCCGGCACCGAGGTGCGGGCCTTGCCGCCGAAGGCGCCACCCACGAAGGGGTTCAGCGCGCGGACCGACGCGCGGTCCACCCCCAGCGCGGCGGCGACGTCGGTGGCCTGCAGGTCGGAGCCCTGGTTCCCGCTGTAGATGGTCAGGCCGTCGGCGTCCCACACCGCGACGGCGGAGTGCGGCTCCATGGCGGCGTGGTTCTGAGTGGCGGTGCTGTAGGTCGCCTCGACGCGGACCGGGCTCGCTCCCAGCGCGTCCTCGATGGACTCGACGCCGTCAGCGAGGACCGTGATGTCCTCATTGGACGGCGCGTCCTCGGCCGTGGCGAGGCCGTCCTGGAACGAGGTCAGGGCCGGTCGAGCCCGATAGGAGACCTCGACGAGCAGCGCTGCGTCCCGGGCCTGCTCGAAGGTCTCCGCCACCACGAAGCCGATCGGCTGGCCGTAGTAGGTGACTTCGCCGTCCTGCAGCGGAACCCACATCTCACCGAAGAGCGGGGAGCTCGGCTTGCGCAGCTCCAACGGGTCGAACGGCGTGTACACGCCGAGCACGCCGGGCGCGCTCTTCGCCGCCGTGACCTCCATGGCCTCGATTTCGCCGTGCGCGATCGTGCTGAGCACGACGTACCCGTAAACCATGCCGGGGAAGTTGTTGTCCGCCCCGTACTTCGCCTGCCCGGTGACTTTCAGCGGGCCGTCCAGCCGACTGGTCACAGACGGCTCCCTTCGGTCAGTTCGAGCAGCGCGCGGACCACGGTCCGCTTGAGCAGCGAAACCTTGAAACCGTTGCCGGACAACGGCCGAGCACCGTCGGTGGCCACGGACGCCGCGGCCTCGAAGGACTCCGGCGTCGCGGGCGCACCGCGCAGGGCCTCCTCGACCGCCGGCAACCGCCACGGCACGGTCGCCACGCCACCGACCGCCACCCGGGCGTCGGCGATGCGGGAATCCCGGACGTCCAGCGCGACGGCGGCGGAGCAGAGCGCGAATTCGTAGGACTGCCGGTCGCGCACCTTGACGTAGGTGGAGTGCGACGCCCAGTCCAGCCGCGGCACCAGGACCTCGCTGATCAGCTCGCCGGGGCGCAGATCGTTCTCCACCTCGGGCGCATTACCCGGCAGGCGGTAGAAATCGGCCAGCTTCACGGTGCGGCTTCCGGCGGCGCCGACCAGCCGGACCTCCGCGTCGAGCGCGACCAGCGCGACCGCGAGATCGCTGGCGTGCGCTGCCGCGCACGAGTCGCTGGTGCCCAGCACCGCGTGCATCCGGTTCGCCCCCGAGATCGCGGGGCATCCGCTGCCCGGTTCCCGCCGGTTGCAGGGCGTGGCGACGTCGCGGAAGTACGTGCACCGGGTGCGCTGCATCAGGTTCCCACCGATGCTGGCCATGTTGCGCAGCTGCTGGGAGGCGCTCTGCAGCAGGGCTCGGGAGATCGCCGGGTACACGTCGGGGTGCTCGGCGACGTCGCTCATCCGCTCCAGCGCGCCGATCCGCAGCCCATCGCTCGCGTCGATGCCGCGCAGCGGCAGCTCGTTGATGTCCTGAACCTGTTGCGGTGCGAGGACGTTGAGCTTCATCAGGTCGACGAGGGTGGTCCCGCCGGCCAGGAACGTGCCGGGCGAGGCGAGCGCGGCTTCGACGGTCGCGGGTGCCGTGAGTTCAAAGGGACGCATCGGCCTGCCTCGCTTGTTCGATCGCCGCGACGATGTTCGGGTAGGCCGCGCAGCGGCAGATGTTGCCGGACATGAACTCCCGGACGTCCTCGACGCCCTTTTCGACCGCGGCGACGGCCGACATGACCTGACCGGACGTGCAGAACCCGCACTGCAGGGCGTCCTGGTCGACGAACGCCCGCTGGACCGGGTGCAGCTCGTCGCCGTCGGACAGGCCCTCCACGGTCGTCACCGGTCGCTTCACGGTGGCGGCGAGGGTGAGGCAGGAGAGCACCGGCCTGCCGTCGACGTGCACGGTGCAGGCACCGCACTGGCCGCGGTCGCAGCCCTTCTTCGGGCCGGTGACGCCGAGGTTCTCCCGCAATGCGTCCAGCAGCGTCACGCCGGGATCGACGCTCAGCTGTTCGGCCCTGCCATTGACTTCGAGTGAGATGTCCACTTGATCTCTTCCCCGCCGGTCGCCCGCGCAGGACGACCGCAGCGGTGTCGCTTGTGGTGGTGGGAGCAGAACTGGGACCATCACCGAAACCGGATATTCATCCGTTTCGGCCCTCCTCGACGCTAGCGGATACTTATCCACTCTGCAAGGACGACACCGCCCCGAAGGTAGCCGCAGGTCGACGGCCGATTGTGCATTACATTCCAGGGAAGAACGCGGCAGGCAACCGGGAGGGACGATGACGACGGGCTCGGTCGGTTCCCGACGCGCGGACACTCGGCGCAACCACGAGCGCATCCTCACCGCGGCGGCGAAGTCGCTGGCCGGTTCGGGAGCGATTTCGTTCAACGCCATCGCGAAGCAGGCCGGTGTGGGCGTCGGCACGGTGTACCGGCACTTCCCCAACCCGGAGGCGCTCATCCTGGCGGTGTACCAGCGCGAGTTGCGGCACCTCGTCGAGGTCGTGCCGAGCCTGCTCCGGCAGCACTCGCCGGAGCAAGCGTTCCGGGTCTGGACGGCCGACCACCTGACGCACTACATGATGACCAAACGAGGCCTGGCCGGAGCCCTCGGCGCGGCCACGTCGTCACACGGCGAAATGTTCGCAAAAGCCCACGAGGCCATGGTCGGCGCGGTCGCCACGCTGCTGGACGCCAACGTCGAGGCCGGGACCGTCCGCGCCGACCTGGACCCGGAGACGGTCCTGCGCGGGCTCGGCGGCCTGCTCTACCTCGACCCCCGCGACGACTGGCGGGGCCCGACCGAGAAGCTCATCGACCTGCTGTGGCGGGGCATGTGCACGGGAAAGTGTCACCTCGACGACGGCGGCCGACCGGCTTGACTCGCCAAGCGCGTCGCTTCGCAGCGGCCCGCCCGATGATCGTCCTGAATGGACATGCGCACCTTCGGATTCACGCCGGTCACCCTGGCGACGAAGCTGGGCGAGAGCCTGATGCCGATCGTCGGTGCCACGATGATCGTCGGTGCCGGCGGTGGCTTCAAGCAGGTGCTCGTGGACGGTGGCGCCGGCACCGCGATCGGGAAGCTCGCCGTCGCGGCGAGCCTGTCCGCGCTGCTGCTCGGCTGGATGGTGGCGGTGCTGGGTGCGGCTGGCGACCGGGTCGGCCTCGGTGGCGCTCTGGGCAGCAGGCGTTCTTCGCCGTGCTCGGTGGTACGTCGAGTGCCTGCAGTTCACCCACACACATGGGGCACTGCCACTAGCATGACGGGGACGGCCCCCGGGTCGTCCCCGTTCACCGGTCGTCGCCCCGGCGAAAGCTGGGGAAACCTACCCAGGAAATGCTCATGTGCCGCAGCATCAAGACGCTCCGCCCGCCGTACGCCGAAGACGTCACCGAAGTGGACATCCGGGCGGCCGCGTTGCAGTACGTCCGGAAGATCTCCGGGTTCCGCAAGCCCGCCGCGCACAACGAGGCAGCCTTCGAGCAGGCGGTGGACGACATCGAGAAGGCCACCGCGAAGCTGCTGGCGTCCCTGGAGGTCCGCGGCTCCCGGTGACGGCCGCCCGTCAGGAGCCGAGCAGGGCGATGTCGGACGGGTGCTGGGCCAGCGGGGTCACCTCGATGGTCATGTACGGGAACAGCGGCAGGTTCCAGAGGATCTCGTGCAGCCGCTCGTTGTCGGCCACGTCGAAGACGCTGAGGTTCGAGTACTGCCCGACGCAGCGCCAGAGGTGCACCCACTCCCCGCCCTGCTGCAACTCCTGCGAGTACGCCTTCTCCCGCGCGAGCGTGTCGGCCTTCACCGCCGGATCCATCTCGACCGGGAGGTCGACGTCCATCTTCACCGCGAACAGCACGGTCAGTCCTTCCTGAGATTCCTCGCCCCGGTGCGGGGCACCCTCGACCAAATTACTCGGCGAGGTGGCACCCCACCCCGTTCGATTGATCACTGCCGACGGGTCATCGGGGGTCCAGGACGAAGTCGTAGGTGACCTCGTTCGCCCCGCTGGCGGGGTTGGGCAGGGGGTCCAGGACGAGCTCCGGCTTGACCGCCTGGGCGATGTCGTCGGCGACGTGGGCCCCGCCCTTGAAGTACAGCTGGGTGGTGATCAGCTGGTGGCCGGGGGCGGAGACCTTCAGGTGCAGGTGCGCGGGCCGCCAGGCGTGCCAGCCCGCGGCGGCGATCAGCTTGCCGCACGCGCCGTCGGTGGGGATCTGGTACGGCGCCGGCTGCACGGTCCGGATCTTGAACCGGCCCTGCTCGTCGGCGATCACCGTGCCGCGCAGGTTCCACTCCGGCAGGCCGGGCGCGTACTGCGAGTAGTAGCCGAGGTCGTCGGCGTGCCACATCTCGATCTTCGCCCCGGCCAGCGCCTCGCCGGACACGCTGGTGACCTGACCCTGGAACAGCAGCGGGGTGCCCGGCTCGTCCGGCCGCATCGGGAGGGTGGCCTCGGCGGGCAGCTCCGGCGAATCCGGCACGTAGTACGGGCCCTCGATGGTGCCCTTGGAGCCCTGCCGGTCCTCGTTGGCCACCTCCTCGACGACGTGCTCGATCCACACGTCCAGGAACAGCGGCCATTCGCCGTCCTGGCCGACCTGGATCAGCCACGCCTTGAGCGCGTCGTATTCCGCGTAGGTGACCTGCTGCCGCCGGATCACGTCGTGCACCGCCCGGATGACCTCCGTGGCCAACGCGTCGACCCGCTCCTTGCTGGTGGCGGCGGTCGCCTGCTTCTCCCGGAAGCGCTGGGTGGCCGCCGCGCCCGATGCGGCGGCGGTCGCGGTCTGCTCGGAGAGGTTCGTAGTCATGTCACCGATTCCTTTGCTCAACAACGTTGTCGATGCGGTTCCCGGCTCAGCCGTCCTGGCGGTAGTGCGCCAGCTTCCCGGGGTCGATGTCGATGCCGATGCCCGGCTGCGCGCGGACCTGGACGGTGCCGTCGCTGATCCGCACCGGCTCGGCGAGCAGGTCGTCGCTCATGTCCAGGAAGTTGGACAGCTCCCCGGGCCGCTGCGACGTCAGCTGGTACGCGGCGCCGAAGGCGACGCTGCACATGGTGCCGATCTGCCCGTCGATCTGGTTGCCCATCACCACTTCCACGCCCAGTCCCTCGCACTGGAACAGCACGCGCTGCGACGTGGTGAAGCCGGTGCGGGCGGTCTTGATGCTGATCGCGGTTGCCGCGCCGGCGAGCAGTTCCCGGGTCACCTCGCCCGGGCGGGTGGCGCTTTCGTCCGCCACGAACGGGATTTCGCTGTGCTGCACCAGCCAGCGCCGCCCCAGCACATCGTCGGCCGGGCAGAGCTCCTCGGCGAGGGTGAGTCCGAGGTCGGACATCTCGCGCAGGGCGCGGGCGGATTCCGACGCGGTCCAGCCGCGGTTGCCGTCGACGTAGAGCTCGACGTCGTCGCCGAGCCCGGCGCGCAGCGCCCGGCAGGCCTCGACGTCCACTGTGTACGGTTTCCGGCCGACCTTGACCTTGAAGGTGGTGATGCCGTACTCGGCCCGGATCCGCTCCGCCTCGGCGACCATCTGCTCCGGCGCGGCGAAGCCGACCATGTGCGAGACCCGCATCCGGTCCGTGTAGCCGCCGAGCAGTTCGGTCACCGGCAGCCCGAGCGACTTGCCGATGACGTCCCACAGCGCCATGTCCAGCGCCGCCTTGGCCGTCGGGTTGCCGACCGTCCGGTGCAGCCGCGCGTGGATGGCCTCCCGCCCCAGCGCCGACATGCCGACCACGTCGGGCGCGAACAGCTTGTCGATCACCGCGACGATGGATTCCTGCGTCTCGCCGTAGGTGAACGGCCGCGGCGGCGCCTCGGCGACCCCGACCACCCCGTCGTCGGTGTGCACCCGCACCAGCACGTGCTCGGCCACGTGCACCTCGCCGCTGGCGAAGCGCAGCGGCTTGCGGTACGGGATGGCGAACGGGATCGCCTCAATTCGCGTGATCTTCACGTGCTTCCTCGATGTCCTGGATGTCGTCGTGGCCGACGAACACGTCGTTGGCCGCGAGCGCGGTCAGCAGGTTGCGCAGCAGCGGCGAATCGTCCTCGGCGCGCCAGGCCAGTGCCAGTTCGACGCTTTCGGCGTCGGGCACCGGCACGAACACCACGCCTTCCAGCGGGATGGCCTGCACCGAGGCCGGGGCGAGCGCCACCCCGAGGCCGGCCGCGACCAGCGCGACCTGGATGGAGGCCTCCCCGATCTCGTGCGCGCAGTTCGGGTAGAACCCGGCCGCCAGGCAGCTGCGCACCACCGCGTCGTTGACCACCGAGCGAAGCGAGGCGGAGTACATGATGAACTGCTCCGCCCGCAGTCGCGCCATCCCGACCTCGGGTTCCCCAGCGAGCGGATGGTTCTCCGGCAGCACGAGCACCAGTGGCTCGCGGGCGATGGTGCGGTGCGCGATGCGGTCCTCACGGGTCGGCGGGCGCAGCATCCCGACGTCGATCTCGTTGCGCAGCAACGCCTTCTCCTGCGCCGGCGTGAGCAGGTCCGGGTGGATCTCCAGCTCGACCCCGGGCAGGTCGCGCTTGACGATGTGCGCCAGCCGCGGCAGCTGCCGGTAGGACGCCGACCCGGTCAGTCCGAGCCGGAGCACGCCGTGACACCCGTCCGCGAGCCGCTTCACGCGGCGCGCCGCGTCGTCGATCGACTTCAGGATGCGCAGCGCGTCGTCGTGGAAGACCGCGCCCGCAGGCGTCAGCTGCACCTGCCTGGTCGTGCGGGCGAACAGCTCGGCGCCGAGTTCGGCTTCCAGCTGCCGGATCGCTTGGGACAGCGGGGGTTGTGCCATGTTCAGCCGCTTGGCCGCCCGCCCGAAGTGGCGGGTCTCGGCCACCGCGACGAAGTAGCGCAGGTGTCGCAACTCCACTGCCGCACCTCCTCCGCCAGGCCGGGTGGCCGCGGCCACAACGTCGTTCGTCCAGGTCAGCGTAGGTCCGTCATTCAGCTCGAACAAATACTCATTCCTGATCGATTGGTATGTCGCAGATATCAATCGACCCTAGGTCGGGACTGGGGGTTTTCCCGGCGTGATCCAGGCCACGGTCGTGCCAGCGTCTTCGGCAACCCGGACACCGAAGTCCGAAGGCGGGCACCGCGGCCCGCCGAAAGGAGGCACCATGCCTGAAGCGCTGGACCGAATCCGGACCGCGCTCGCCGACGCGCTGGTCGAAGACCCCGAGCGCGGCGTGCACCGCGCCAAGCGCAGCATCTTCACCGACCCGGAGCTCTTCGAGCTGGAGATGGCGCACATCTTCGAGGGAAACTGGATCTACCTGGCGCACGAGAGCCAGATCCCCGAGGTCGGCGACTACTTCACCACGCACATCGGCCGCCAGCCCGTGGTCATCACCCGCGACAAGCAGGGGCTGCTGAACGCGCTGCTCAACGCCTGCAGCCACCGCGGAGCCATGCTCTGCCGCCGCAAGCGGGACAACCGCACCACGCTCACCTGCCCGTTCCACGGCTGGACCTTCAGCAACAACGGCAAGCTGCTGAAGGTCAAGGATCCGCGGGATGCCGGGTACCCGGAGCAGTTCAACACCGACGGCTCGCACGACCTGACCCGGGTCGCCCGGTTCGACAATTACCGCGGCTTCCTGTTCGGCAGCCTCAACCCCGACGTCAAGCCGCTCGCCGAGCACCTGGGCGAGGCGACCAAGATCATCGACATGGTGGTGGACCAGTCCCCCGAGGGGCTGGAGGTGCTGCGCGGCGCCTCCACCTACGTCTTCGACGGCAACTGGAAGCTGCAGGCCGAGAACGGCGCCGACGGCTACCACGTCTCCGCGACGCACTGGAACTACGCGGCCACGACCGCTCGCCGCACCTCCGGGGAGTCCAGCAACGACACCAAGAACATGGACGCCGGCACCTGGTCCCGGCAGAAGGGCGGGTTCTACTCCTTCGAGCACGGCCACCTGCTGCTGTGGACGGAGTGGGCCGATCCCAGCAACCGGTCGCTGAACGAGAAGCGCGACGAGCTCGTGGCGCGGTTCGGCGAGGACCGGGCGAACTGGATGATCGGCTACTCCCGGAACCTGTGCCTGTACCCGAACGTCTACCTGATGGACCAGTTCAGCTCGCAGATCCGGCACTTCCGGCCGATCTCGGTGGACAAGACCGAGGTCACCATCTACTGCATCGCGCCGAAGGGCGAGAGCGCCGAGGCCCGCGCGAACCGGATCCGCCAGTACGAGGACTTCTTCAACGCCACCGGCATGGCCACCCCGGACGACCTGGAGGAGTTCCGGGCCTGCCAGCACACCTACCGGGCCACCGCCGCCCCGTGGAACGACCTCAGCCGCGGCGCGGTGCACCAGATCGCCGGCGCCGACGAGGAGGCGACGCGGCTCGGCATCTCGCCGATCGCCAGCGGGGTGCGCACCGAGGACGAGGGCCTATACCCCATCCAGCACGGCTACTGGCTCGACACGATGCGCGCCGCCGTCGATTCCGCCGCAGCCCGAGGAAACCGGTGAGGCCCGCGATGACCACCGCGATCGAGACCGAGACCATCCGGCAGTTCCTGTACCGCGAGGCGCGCCACCTCGACGACCGGGAGTTCGAGGAGTGGCTGGAGTGCTACCACGAGGACGTCGAGTTCTGGATGCCCGCGTGGGACGACGATGACGAGCTGACCGCCGACCCGCAGACCGAGATCTCGCTGATCTACTACCCCAACCGCGGCGGCCTCGAAGACCGCGTGTTCCGGATCCGCACCGACCGGTCGGCGGCGACCAGCATCCCGGAGCCGCGCACCGGCCACAACATCACCAACGTGGAGATCGTCGAGCAGCGCGGCCGGCTGGTGGACGTGCGGTTCAACTGGTTCACCCTGTACTACCGCTACCACCACGTGGACACGTACTTCGGAACCTCGTTCTACACCATCGACTTCGGCGGCGAGCGACCGCTGATCACCAGCAAGCGGGTGGTGCTGAAGAACGATTATATCCACCACGTCGTCGACATCTACCACGTGTGAGGGGCCGGGAATGAGCTATCAAGTCGCGTTGAGCTTCGAGGACGGGGTCACCCGGTTCATCACCTGCGGTCGACATGAGACGGTGGCCGAGGCGTCCTACCGGTCGCGGATCAACATCCCGCTGGACTGCCGCGACGGCGCCTGCGGCACCTGCAAGTCGCGTTGCGTCGCCGGCGAGTACGACGGCGGCGACTACATCGAGGACGCGCTCACCGACGACGAGGCGGCGGCGGGATTCGCCTTGCCGTGCCAGATGGTGCCGCACAGCGACCTCGTGCTGGAGATCCCGGCGACCGCGGAATCCGCCAAGACGGGCGCCGCCGTGCACGCCGGCTCGATCACCGAGGTACGGCGGCTGTCGGCCAGCACGGTCGCCTTCGCCGTGGAGCTGGACGACCGCGATCAGCTGGCGTTCCTGCCCGGCCAGTACGTGAACGTGGCGGTGCCCGGGACCGGCGTGACGCGGTCGTACTCGTTCAGCACTGGGCCGGCCGAGAAGGCCGTGTCGTTCCTGGTCCGCATCACCGCCGGCGGCGCCATGTCGGGCTACCTCGCCGACCGGGCCGAGGTCGGCGACCGGGTCGAGTTCACCGGGCCGCTGGGGAGCTTCTTCCTCCGCGACCTGGTCCGCCCGGCCCTGCTGCTGGCCGGTGGCACCGGGTTGGCGCCGCTGTTGTCCATGCTGGAACGGCTCACCGACACCGAGGTCGCCCACCCCGTGCACCTGATCTACGGGGTCAGCTCCGACACCGACCTCGTGGAGCTGGACAAGCTGCGCGCCTACGCCGACGCGATCCCGCAGTTCAGCTTCGACCACTGCGTCGCCGACGAAGCGAGCACCGCCGCCCACAAGGGCTACGTGACCAGCCTGCTCACGCCGGAACGCCTGCACGGCGCCGATGTCGACGTCTACCTGTGCGGGCCGCCGCCGATGGTCGAGGCGGTGCGCGGCCACCTGCGGGAATCCGGGATCGATCCGGCGAACTTCTACACCGAGAAGTTCACCGTCGCGGCGGAGGTGGGCAGGTGAACCGCTTCGCCGGACAAGTCGTCGTCGTCACCGGCGCCGCGCAGGGCATCGGCCGGGCGGTGGCGGAGCGGTTGTTCGCCGAATCCGCCGAGGTGGTCCTGGCCGACCGGTCCGAGCTGGTCCACGAGGTGGCCGCCGGGCTGGTCTCGGGCGGCCGCAAGGCGCACGCCGTGGTCGTCGACCTGGAGCAGTTCGCCGGTGCGGAGCGGGCGGTGGCGTGCGCCCGCGAACTGCACGGCGGCATCGACGTGCTGATCAACACCGTCGGCGGCACGATCTGGGCGAAGCCGTTCGAGCACTACCCGCCGGCGCAGATCGAAGCGGAGCTGCGGCGATCGCTGCTGCCGACCCTGTGGGGCTGCCGGGCTGCGCTGCCGCACCTGGTCCGGCAGGGGCACGGCACGATCGTGAACGTTTCGTCGGTGGCCACCCGCGGCGTCAACCGGGTGCCGTACGCGGCGGCGAAGGGCGGGGTCAACGCACTGACCACCGCCCTGGCGATGGAGGCCGCGCAGCACGGGATCCGGGTGGTGGCCACGGCCCCGGGCGGGACCGATGCGCCGCCGCGCCGCATCGCGCGCGGCCCGGCCGCCGAGACCGACCAGGAGAAGCGGTGGTACCGGGAGGTCGTGGACCAGACCGTCGCGTCGTCGCCGATGCGGCGCTACGGGACGCTGGCGGAACAGGCGGCGGCGATCGCGTTCCTCGCCTCCCCCGAGGCCTCCTACATCACCGGGACGGTGCTGCCGGTCGCCGGCGGTGACCTCGGGTGAGGGCGCGCCGTCCGACTACATTGGGCAGATGACCGGGCATGCGGAACCGATCGGCCGGCAGCGGGAGCTGGCCGAGCTGGACCGGTTGCTCGCCGCCGCGCCCGGTTTCGCGGCGGTGGCAGGTCCGGCCGGGATCGGGAAGACGGCCGTCGTCGAGCACTTCCTGTCCCGGCATCCGCAGATCCGCGTGGCACGAGCGGTCGGCCTGCCCTGGGAGCAGTCGGACGCCTTCGCCGTGTTGGACCAGCTGTTGCGCGGATCCGACGCGCCTCGCGACGCGGCGGGGCTGCTCGCCTGGTGCTCCGCCGGTCCCGGCATCGTGGTCGTCGACGACGCGCAGTGGGCGGACGTCGAGTCGCTGGAGGCGCTGCTGTCGGCCTTCCGGCGCCTGACCTCGGAGCCGGTCCTCATCGTCCTGGTCGCGCGCGAACTCCCCGCTGCGGTGCGACCGGGCGCGACAGTCCGAATAGGACCATTGATGGCGGCCGAGGTGCGGACGCTGGCGATGCTGCACGCGGGACGCGACCTGAGCGCCCCGACGGCCCACCAACTCGCCACCCACACCGGCGGAAATCCCCGCCACATCAGGGATCTGCTCGACGAGCTCCCGCCGGAAACCTGGTCGCGATGGCACCCGGCACTGCCCGCGCCCCGCGCCGTCGCCGCCGACGTCACCCGGAGGCTGTACTCCTGTTCCGCCGCGACGCGGGAGTTCATCGAGGCGGCCGCGGTCCTGGGCCGCACGGTTCCGGTCGCCGCGGCCGCCGAACTGGCCGACATCAAGGACCCCATCGCCGCGCTGGACGCGGCGTGCGAAAGCGGGCTCGTCGGCACCGTTGCCGGGCACGGCCTGATGACCTTGGCGTTCCCGGATCCGCTGGTGCACGCCGCGATCTACCACGACGTGCCGCCGCTGGTGCGGTACGGGCTGCACGGCACGGCGGCGCAGCTCGCCGAGGACGAGCACGCCAAGCTGAAGCACCTGGTGGCCCAGACGCCCGCGCCGGATCCCGCGCTGGCCGACGAGCTCGACGACTTCGCCGCCCGGCAGGCCGGGCTCGGCGCGTGGTCGGTGGCCGGGCAGGCGCTGATCGACGCGAGCCGGCTCAGCCCGGCGAAGGCGGACCGCGAGCACCGGCTGGTCCGGGCGGTCGACGCGCTGGTGGGCGCCGGGGATCTCGCGCAGGCGAGCGCGTTCTCCGCGCAGATCGAGAGCTTCCCCCCGGGGCCGCTGCGCGATGCGGTGCTGGGCTACCTGGCGATCCAGCGCGGCCGGCCGGCCGAGGCCGAGCTGCTGCTGACCCGCGCGTGGGAGGCCTGCCGCCCCGGCCGCGAGCCGGAGACCGCGGCGCTGATCTGCCAGCGACGGGTGCTGCACTCGCTGAGCCGCTGGCACGGCACCGACCTGGTCGCCTGGGGGCGTCGCGCCGTGACGTTGGCCGACCCGCAGGACCCGTCGGCGGTGGAGTCCGAAGCGATCATGGGGCTGGGTCTGGCGGCGACCGGGCGGATCCGCGAGGCGCAGGACACCTACCGGGACGTGGTGGCGCGGGTGAGCCGGGGCGCGCAGTCGCAGCGGGTGCAGATGGGCAAGGGCTGGCTGGACCTGGCGCTGGACGACCCGCAGACCGCACGCCGGGAACTGGAGATCGCAGTGCCCACCGAGTACCGGATGGGCGCACTGCGGATCTCCCTGTGGGCGCAGGCGTGGTTGGCGCGCGCCGACTTCGCGCTCGGATCCTGGGACGAGGCACTGCAAACCGTCGACCGCGCGGCCGTGCAACTCGCCGAAACCGGCCTGGAACTGGTGCGGCCGCTGGTGCACTGGACGGGCGCGCAGATCCACGCGCTGCGCGGGGATCCCGACGCCGCCCAGCACCACCTGCGGCAGGCCTCGGCATCCACGCACAACTACGAGATCATGCTGATCCCGGCGTGCCTGGCCCGCGCGCACTGCGCCGAGGCCCAATCCGATTACGAAGGCGTGCTGCGCGCGCTCGAACCGGTGGCCCAGTTGTGGCCCCGGGAGGGCGTGGACGAGCCGGGTTTCTGGCCGTGGCCGGACATCTACGGCAACGCGCTGGTCATGACCAACCGGGTGGCCGAGGCGGACGAGTTCCTGCGGCCGCACGAAGCCCTGGCCGCCGAGCGCGGGCACCGGTCGGCCACGGCCCGGCTCGGCTACGTTCGCGGGCGGATTCTCGCCGCGACGGGCGACGTCGATGCCGCGCGGGAATCCTTCGAAGCAGCGCTCGCGAATCTCCGGACGCTACCGCTGCCCTACGAACGCACCCGGGTCCACTTCGCGTACGGCCAAACCCTGCGCCGGGCCGGGAAACGCAAGGAAGCCGACGTCGTCCTGCAACGAGCGCGGGACGGCTACGCGGCGCTGGGCGCCACCGCGTACGTGGTGCGCTGCGACCGCGAGCTCAAAGCGGGCGGGCTGCACCCGAAGCGCGGCGGTGTGGACCTCACCGAGCTCACCCCGCAGGAACAGGCGGTGGCCAAGCTGGTGGCGGCGGGCATGACCAACAAGCAGGTCGCCGCCGAGCTGTTCGTGTCGGTGAAGACCGTCCAGTTCCACCTGACCCGGATCTACGCGAAGCTCGGCATCCGCTCCCGCAGCGAACTCGCCGCCCGCGGCCACGCCTCGGCGGCCGATGGTTGATCAGCGCCGCTGCCTGCCGACCGGGGTGAGCCGCATGCCGTCGCGGCGGACGAAGGCCCGCTTCAGGGCGGCGACGTTCATCGACACGTCGACCTGCTCGATGCCCTCGTGCGCGCCCACCACCTCGGTGAGGAAGCGGTACAGCGCGGCCCGGTGCGGGAGCACCACGTTGGCGACCAGCTGGAAATCTCCTGTGGTGGCAACGAGGTAGCGCACTTCGCGGTGCGCGGCAAGGCTCTCGCCGACCGCGGCGAGGCTGCCGGGCGCGACGCGCAACCACAGCAGCGATTCGACCGCCAGGCCCAGCAGCGCCGGTTCGATGTCCGCGCGAATGAACACCAGCCCCCGCTTGCGCAGTGATTCCACCCGGCGCCAGGCGGTGGACGCCGAGATGTCCGCGGCGGCGGCGATCTGGTCGTTGCTGGCGCGCCCATCGACGGCCAGCAGATCCAGGATCGCCGTTTCGTCCGGCGCGAGGCGCACCGGGCCGGGCTCGAACTCGGCGGTCAGGTCCAGGTCCGGGCGCACCAGTTCGGCGGCCTGCGGTTCCGCCGGCACGTCAAGTCGCCATTCGTGCACGGAGCGGAAGTACCGCAGGATCGCGTGCGTCCGCAGCGACACGATCCCGGGGATCTTGGCCAGCCGGTCCAGCAGCGCCGAGGTCAGGTCGTCCTGCCGGATGTCGATCTCCACGAAGCAATCGGACGAACCGTGGACCACCGCCACCCAGCGCGCCTGGGGCAGCTCGGCGAGCTGACGCGCGGCGTCCCGCAGCCCGGCCGGCTCGCACTGCACCCGCAGCAGGTACGGCTCGCCCCAGCCGACGCGCTGGTAGTGCACGATGCCGACGATCGCGAGGTGCCGCTCCCGCAGCAGGCGGGTGGCCCGGCGGGCCACGGTGCGCTCGGTCTCGCCCAGCACCCGCGCGATGCGGCCCCAGGAGGCGCGCCCGTCGATCTGCAGGGCGGCGACGATGCGCCGGTCCAGCTCGTCCAGCACCGGCATGCGATCGCTCATGTGTCTGATTCTTTCAATATTCACGAATTTCTTGTCTGTTCAATTCCCATGGTGCCAGGCTCTCATTCCACTTCACCAGCACGTCACCCCTGAGGCAGGCACCATGGTCCCCCGCACCGGACTGGAGTCCCGAGAACCCACGCTGCGCCGGCATCGTCGCGACCTGGTGGCCGCCAACATCGGCAACGCCCTGGAGTGGTTCGACTGGAACGTGTACGCGATCTTCGCGCCGTTCTTCGCCGCCCAGTTCTTCCACGCCGACAACACGCTGTCGGCGCTGCTGTCCACGCTGGCCGTCTTCGCCGTCGGGTTCCTGATGCGCCCGCTGGGCGGATACCTCTTCGGGCGGCTCGCCGACCGGCGGGGGCGCAAGATCAGCCTCGCGCTGTCGATGACGCTCACGGCAGGCGGCAGCCTGCTCATCGCGGTCTCCCCCACGTACGCCGCCGTCGGCGTGCTCGCATCGGTGCTGCTGGTGGTCGCCCGGATGGCGCAGGGTCTCGCGCACGGCGGCGAGGTCGGCGCGTCCTACACCTACGTCGCCGAGATCGCGCCGCCGAGCCGCCGCGGGCTCTGGTCCAGCACCGGATACGTGAGCATCACCCTCGGCACCATCCTGGCCACCGGCACCGGCGCGCTGCTGACCACGGTGCTCAGCGGCGACCAGATGCGCTCGTGGGGCTGGCGGATCCCGTTCCTGCTGGGCGCCGTGCTCGGCGTGTACGCGATCGTGCTGCGTCGCCGCCTGACGGAATCCGCGGCGTACCAGCATAAATCCGCCGCCGCGCAGCCGCGGACGTCGCTGTTGGCGCAGCTGTGGCGGCACCGCAAGGCCGCGTTGTTGAACATCGGGTTGACCATGGGCGGCACCGTCGGCTTCTACACCTGGGTGGTGTTCGCGCCGAGCTACGCGTCGTCGGTGAAGGGCATGGACCCGTCGGCGGCGCTGATCGCCGGCGTGCTCGCCCAGTGCGTGTACCTGGTGGTACTGCCGATCGCCGGGCACCTCTCCGACCGGTTCGGGCGCAAACCGGTGTACTACGTCTTCGCGATCGGCTACGTCGTGCTGCCGTTCCCGCTGGACTGGCTGGTGCAGGGCGAGTTCTGGCAGCTGCTGCTGGCGATGAGCATCGCGCTGGCCGTGATGGCGTGCTCCAGCGCGATCATCGGCGCGATGGTCTCCGAGCTGTTCCCGACCTCGGTCCGGGCGACCGGCGTGGGCCTGCCTTACTCGATCGCGGTCGCGCTGTTCGGCGGCACCGCGCCCTACCTGAACACCTGGCTGACCGGCATCGGCTACCACTCCGTCTTCCTCGGCTACCTGGTGGCGATGTGCGCGGTGACCGTGTTGTGCCTGTGGCGCATGCCGGAAACCCGCGGCAAGGAACTCACCTGACGAAGAGGGAGCAGTAGACCACTGTGGACACCCAAGACCTGTGGACCTCGGACGCCGTGCGGCTGCGCGAGCTGCTGGTGCGCAAGGAAGTGTCGAGCCGGGAGGTGCTGGCCGCTTTCCTGGCGCGCATCGAGCAGGCCAACCCCGCTGTCAACGCGATCGTGACGACCTGCCCGGAGGAGGCCGAGCTAGCGGCCCGCCGCGCCGACGACGCCCTCGCCCGCACCGGCGAGCCACTCGGCCCGCTGCACGGGCTTCCGGTGGCGCACAAGGATCTGCTGGACACCAGGGGAATCCGCACCACCTACGGGTCGCGGGCCTTCGCCGAGCACGTGCCGCAGGCCGACTCGCTGACCGTGGAGCAGTACCGCGCGGCCGGGGCGATCATGGTCGGCAAGACGAACACGCCGGAGTTCGGCGCCGGATCCCACACCCGCAACGAGGTTTTCGGCACCACCCGCAACCCGCACGACCTGACGAGGAGCGCCGGCGGGAGCAGCGGCGGCGCGGCGGCGGCGCTGGCCGCCGGGATGCTGCCGATCGCCGACGGCTCGGACATGGGCGGCTCGCTGCGAAACCCGGCGTCGTTCTGCAACGTGGTGGGCCTGCGGCCGACCCACGGCCGGGTTCCGTCCTGGCCCGGCACCTTCCCGCAGTTCCCGTACGTCACCAACGGCGCGATGGGGCGCTCGGTGGACGACGTGGCATTGCAGATGCAGGTGCTCAACGCGGCGGACCCGCGCTGCCAGGTCGCGGTGCCGGTGACCTCCTTCGCGCTGGAGGCCGACGCGGCCGTGCCCGGCACCGTGGTAGCGGTCGACGCCGACCTGGACGGGCTGCCGGTGGATCCGGCCGTGCGGAAGGTGCTCGCCGGGGTCGCCGGGGTGCTGGCCGGGCTCGGGTGCGAGGTGCGGGAGGCGACGCCCGGTTTCGCCGGCGCCGACGATGCCTTCGAGACCTGGCGCGCCTGGTACCAGGTGCTGTCCTTCGGCGAACTCGTCGATCAGCGGCGCGAAGAGCTGGGCCCGAACATCGTCTGGAACGTCGACCAGGGGCGCGAGGTCTCCGGCGCGGACCTGGTGCGCGCCGAGCGCAACCGGATGGCGGTGGTCGAGCGGGCACGGGAGTTCATGACCCGCCACGAGCTCCTGATCTGCCCGGTGAGCCAGGTGCCACCGTTCGACGCGGAACTGCGCTACCCGGCGGCGGTCGACGGGGTGCCGAGCCGCCACTACCTCGACTGGATGCGCGCCTGCTCGCGGATCACCGTCACCGGGCTGCCCGCCGCGTCGGTGCCGTTCGGGTTCACCGACGACGGCCTGCCGGTGGGCGTGCAGGTCGTCGGCCGCCCGGGTGCCGACGCCGACGTGCTCCGCTTCGCCGGGGTTCTCCAGGAGGCCGCCACCGGCTCCCGAATCGCGCCGGTGGTGCGCAACCCGCGCTAGACCTCCGGCACTGGAACCGGCACACCGAACAGGGCGCCGCACCGGCTCTGCACCGATCAACACCCGTTCGGCGGGCATGGTTTCGCCCTATTCGTCCGTTCGCCCAGGGCTATTTGATTATGTGATCCAGCTCTCCTTGAATAGGGCGACCGATCACGAGACCTCCGACTCGGGCCGCACCACCAGGCGTGCTCGCGCAGGACAACCGCCGACGCCGTACTCGCCGAAGAGCCGGAGGTCCGGGTGCCCGCACATCGCAACTTCCTCGCCGCAGTAGCCGTTTTCGCGATCCTGGCGCTCACCGCGGGGTGCGGGGGCATCAACACCGAGGCGACCGGATCGGCCTCCGGCAGCGCCGGCAGCACCTTCCGGTTCGCCTACTCCGTCGGCCCCAGCCGCTACGACCCGCACCGCGCATCGTCCAGTTTCGACAACGCCTCTCTGTTCCCGGTCTACGACCGGCTGGTGCACCTGACCACCGACGCCGAACCGGTGCCCGGCCTGGCCACCGGCTGGCAGTACACCGACGGCGGCAAGCGGCTGGTGTTCGAGCTGCGGCCGGGCGTGCGGTTCCACGACGGCACCCCGTTCGACGCCACCGCCGCCAAGGCGAACCTGGACCGCGCCCGCACGCTGCAAGGCTCGACCGTCGCCTCCGAGGTGAAAGCGGTGGAACGGGTCGACGTGCTCGGGCCGCTGACCATCGCGCTGGCGCTCACCGCACCGGACAGCTCGCTGATCGGCGTGTTCTCCGACCGGGCCGGGATGATGGTCAGCCCGGCGGCGTTCGACGACCCGCAACTGGACCTGCGGCCGGTCGGCGCCGGGCCGTACCAGATCGTCAGCTACAGCCCGAACGACCGCGTCGTCCTGCGCCGCTTCCCCGGCTACTGGGATCCCGCCGCCCAGCGGGTCGAGACGATGGCGATCGTCATCCAGCCCGACACGACCACCCGGATGAACGCGCTGCGCGCCGGCGAGGTTGAAGCCGCGCTGCTGGCGGGCAACCAGGTCGCCGAGGCCCGGCAGTACGACCTCGGCGTCGCCGGCGACGTGACACTCGCCTTCTACCACCTGCAGCTCAACCGCACCCGCGCCGAGTTCGGCGACGTCCGGGTGCGGCGCGCGCTCAACCACGCGATCGACCGGGACGCCATCATCCACGGCGTGCTGTTCGGCAACGGCGAACCGGCCGCGCAGCCCTTCCCGCCCGGCTACTACGCGCACGACCCGGACCTGCCCGATCCATACCCGTACGACCCGCAGAAGGCGAGGCAACTGCTCGCCGAGGCCGGGCTGCCGGACGGCTTCGAGTTCGAGGCGATCGTGCCCAACACCGATCCCGGCACCGCCGTCGCCGTGCAGGAACAACTGGCCGACACCGGGGTGCGGATGAACATCCGCGAGGTTTCCTCCGGCGAGGCGGCCGACCTGTTCTACGGCAGGCAGCAGGGCGACGCGATGGTCGCGCCGTGGGGCGGGCGCGCCGACCCGATCCAGACACTCGGACTGCTCTACACCAGCAAGGGATTCTCCAACCCCGGCGGGCACACCACGCCGGAGCTGGAACAGCTGATCGGGCAGGCCCGCCGCACCATCGACCCGGCGGCGCGCACCGAGATCTTCCACCAGATCGACCGGATGGTCCTGGACCAGGCGCTGGACGTGCCGGTGGTCTTCGCCGACACCAACTACGGGCACGCGGTGCGCGTCACCGGGCTGCGCAGCTGGTTGTCCAACAAACCCGAGTTCCGCGGCGTCGGCGCGGCCGGAACGGGGAGGTGACCGGGTGCTACAGCTGGTTGTCCGCCGCCTGGCGGCGATGGTTCCGCTGCTGTTCCTCGTCTCGCTGATCGTGTTCGGCCTGGTGCTGCTGGTGCCCGGCGACCCGGCCATCACCATCGCCGGGGAGAACGCCACCCAAGCCCAGATCGAGGCGACCCGCGAACGCCTCGGGCTCAACGACTCGCTGCTGGAGCAGTACTGGCGCTGGGCGAGCCACGCCGTCCAGGGCGACCTGGGCACGTCGATGTTCAGCAACCGCAGCGTTTCCGGCGCCATCGCGGAGCGGTTCCCGGCCACCGTGTCGCTGACCGCGGTCGCCATCGTGATGGCGCTGCTGATCAGCGTGCCTGCCGCGATCGTCGCGGCCACCAACCGCGGCGGCTGGCTGGACCGGTTCGCCACGGTCGGCACCTCGGTGGGCGTGGCCATGCCCAACTTCTGGCTCGGGCTGCTGCTGGCCACCGCGCTGGCGCTGCACCTGCGGCTGCTGCCCGCCACCGGATACGTGCCGCTGGACGACGATCCGGTCTCCTGGCTCACGCACCTGCTGCTGCCCGGCTTCACGCTGGGCCTGGCGGCCGCCGCCGAACTCACCCGGCAGCTGCGGAGCTCGCTGATCGACGTGTTCGACCAGGACTACCTGCGCACCGCCCGCGCCAAGGGCCTGCGCACCACCAGCGTCATCGCCAAGCACGCGCTGAAGAACGCGGCGACGCCGGTGGTCACGGTGCTGGGCATGCGGATCTCGGTGCTGCTGGGCGGAACCGTGGTCGTCGAGCAGATCTTCGGCATCCCCGGCCTCGGCCAGCTGGCGATCACCGCCGTGCTGCAACGGGACCTGCCGATGGTGCAGGGCGTCGTCGTGGTCACCGCCGTGATGGTGATGCTGGCCAACCTGGCGGTCGACCTGTCCTACGGCTACCTCAACCCGAAGGTGCGAGCGCAGTGAGCACCGGCGAGAGAGACGGCGCCCACCGGAAAGGACGGGAGTTGACCGACACCACGCAGCGGTGGACGCGGCACGTCGCCGCGGAGACCATCGCGGACGACCTCGGCCCGCCGCAGTCGCCCAGGCAGCGGTTCTGGCGCCGCTTCCGGCGGCAGCGCCCAGCGGTGCTCGCGCTGCTGTTCCTGCTGCTGCTGACCGCGGTCGCGGTGTTCGCGCCGCTGCTGGCCCCGGCCGACCCCGACGACCAGAACCTGCGCAACGTGCTCGCCGCGCCCGGCGCCGACGGATACCTGCTGGGCACCGACCAGTTCGGCCGCGACATGCTCAGCCGGATGCTGGTGGCCAGCCGCATCTCGCTGCTCGCCGCGGTGGAAGCCGTCGGCGTCGCGGTGGTCCTCGGGGTGCCGCTCGGGCTCGTCGGCGCCTACCTCGGCGGCCGGTTCGACCGCTGGGTGGTGCGGCTGGCCGACGCGTTCATGAGCTTCCCGCCGCTGATCCTGGCGGTGGCGATCGTCGCCGCCCGCGGCCCCGGCCTGACCAACGCGATGTTCGCCGTCGGCCTGGTCACCGCGCCGCGCCTGTTGCGCCTGGTGCGCAGCTCGGTGCTGTCGGTGCGCGAGGAGACCTACATCGAGGCGGCCCGCAGCATCGGCACCCCGGCGGGCCGCATCATCCGCCGGCACGTGCTGCCAAACGTGCTGTCGCCGCTGCTGGTCCAGCTGTCGCTGGTCGCGGCGTTCGCGATGCTCGCCGAGGCGACGCTGAGCTTCCTCGGCCTGGGCGTGGTGCCGCCGCAGGCGAGCTGGGGCTCGATGTTGCAGGAGGGCGCGCGGTTCGTGTCGCTGGCGCCGCACCTGGTGATCTTCCCCGGCGTCGCCATCGCGCTGACGGTGCTGGCGTTCAACGTCCTCGGCGACGGGCTGCGCGACTCGCTGGGCCGGGAGATCAGGAGCGGTCGATGAGCGTGCTGCAGGTGTCCGACCTCGACGTCCGGTTCGCCACCGACCGCGGCTGGGTCACGGTGGTCGAGGACGTGTCGTTCTCCGTCGACGCCGGCTCCACGCTGGGCCTGGTCGGCGAATCCGGCTCCGGCAAGACCGTCACCAGCCTGGCGATGCTGGGCCTGCTTCCGCCGCGCACCAGCCAGGTGCCGCGGGGCAGCATCCGGCTCGACGGCACCGAGCTGGTCGGCATGCCGCAGAAGCGGCTGGCCGACATCCGCGGCAACGACATCGCGATGATCTTCCAGGAGCCGATGTCGTCGCTGAACCCGGCGTTCACCATCGGCGACCAGATCGCGGAAACCGTGCGGCGGCACCGCAAGGTGTCCCGCAAGGCGGCGATGGGCCGCGCCGTCGCGGCGCTGGACCAGGTCGGCATCCCGAACGCGGCGCGCCGGGCGCGCAGCTACCCGCACGAGTTCTCCGGCGGGATGCGGCAGCGGGCGATGATCGCGATGGCGATCTGCTGCGAACCGAAGGTGCTCGTCGCCGACGAGCCGACGACCGCGCTGGACGTGACGATCCAGGCCCAGATGCTCGACCTGCTGCGGCAGATGCGCGACGAGCTCGGCATGGGGATGGTGTTCATCACCCACGACCTGGGCGTGGTCGCCGACATCTGCGACCAGGTGGTGGTGATGTACGCCGGGCAGGTGGTGGCGGCCGACGACGTCGACCACCTCTTCAGCCATCCGCCGCACCCCTACGCCGAGGGCCTGCTCGCGGCCATGCCGCAGGTCGGCGGCGCGGAGCGGCTGGCCACCATCCCCGGCCAGGCGCCGACGCCGGGCGCGATGCCCGACGGCTGCCGCTTCCACCCCCGCTGCCCGTACGCCGCCGATCGCTGCACCTCCGAAGCCCCGGAACTCCGGGGTTTCGACCGGCACCGCGCCACCCGGTGCGTCCGCTCCGACGAACTCCTGCTGCGAGGCCCGGCATGACCGCACTGCTCGAAGTCGAGGACCTGTCGGTGAGCTTCCCGTTGCAGCGCGGCCTGTTCCGGCGCGGGGCGCGGCTGCGAGCGGTGGACCGGGTGTCGTTCGAGGTGGCCGCCGGGGAGATCCTCGGGCTGGTCGGCGAGTCCGGCTCCGGCAAGTCGACCACCGGCCGGGCCCTGATGCGGCTGGTCGAGCCCGACGGCGGCGCGGTCCGGCTGCGGGGCACCGAGCTGACCTCGCTCGGCGGCCGCGAGCTGCGGCGGCACCGCAGGCACATCCAGATGGTGTTCCAGGATCCCTACTCGTCGCTGGACCCGTCGATGGTGATCGCCGAGAGCGTCGGCGAACCGCTGGAGGTGCACGAAGGACTGCGCGGGAAGGCGCGCGACGAGCGGGTCCGGGACCTGCTGGTGCGGGTGGGCCTGTCGCCCCGGCACCTGGAGCGCTACCCGTACGAGTTCTCCGGCGGGCAGCGGCAGCGGCTGGCCATCGCCCGCGCGCTGGCGGTGGATCCGGATGTCGTGGTCTGCGACGAGGCGGTGTCCGCATTGGACGTTTCGACGCAGAACCAGATCATCAACCTGCTGGAGGAACTGCGCGCCGAGCTGGGCACCTCGTACCTGTTCATCTCGCACGACCTGTCGGTGGTGCGGCAACTCGCGCAGCGCGTGGCGGTGATGTACCTGGGACGGCTGGTCGAGGACGGCCCGTCGCAGCGCCTCTACTCCCACCCCGCCCACCCGTACACCGAGGCGCTGCTGTCGGCGGTTCCGGTGCCCGACCCGAAGGTGCAGCGCCGGCGCGAACGCATCGTGCTCCCCGGCGATCCGCCGGATCCGACCGATCCGCCCGGCGGCTGCACCTTCCACCCGCGCTGCCCGTACGCGATGGACATCTGCCGCTCGGTCGTCCCCGAGCCGACGCCCGTCGACGGCGGCGGCACGGTGCGCTGCCACCTGCACACCAGCGGTCCCGCGCTGGCGGGCGGTTCCGTCCTGGAACTGCGTGCCGCAGAATCGGGTGCGGTAACCGATTCTGGGAGTTGATGGGTTTGCAGACCGCGACGGCCGCGCTGAACGACGTCCAGACGCACTACCGCACCAGCGGTTCCGGCCCGGCCGTGGTGTTCGTGCACGGCCTCGCCGAAGATCACCACAGTTGGCGGCGCCAGCAGGAGGAGTTCACCGACCACCGCACCTACGCCTACGACGTGCGCGGGCACGGCGCCAGCACGATCGGCGACGCCGACGGAACCCTGGCCCAGCTGCGGGACGATCTGCTCGCCTTCCTCGCCGAGGTCTCCGGGCCTGCGGTGTGCGTTGGATTCTCCCTGGGCGGCACGGTGGTGCTCTCCGCCGCGGCGCGGCGACCGGATCTGGTCACCGGCGTCGTCGTGCTGGGTACGTCCTCGGTGGTGGGCCGGGCCGCAGCCGAGATAAACCTCCAGCGGGCCGAAGAGGTCGGCGATGCCGTGCTCGACTCGCTGCGCGCGGACACCAAGATGATGGTCGCGAACTCCACAGTGGACATCGACGAGGTGGTCGCGAGGCGCGCGGAGTCCATCGGCGACGGCCGCGGCTACGCGAACGCGGCGACGGCGATGGCGGGCCTGCGCGGAAACCCGCTGACGCCGGAGCTGGCGGCGATCAAGTGCCCGGTGACGTTGATCGGCGGCGAGAACGACGTCCTCTGCCCGCGCAAAGCGGCCGACATCCTCCTCGAAGTCCTCCCCCGGGCCACGTACCAGGAGATCCCCGGCGCAGGCCACCTGATGAACGTCGACAACCCGGAAGCCGTCACCACCGCACTGCGCAAAGCCCTGGGTGAACCGCGGAGCTAGCCGGGGCCGTGGGGGGGTTTTGGGGGGGGGGGATAGCCCCAAACAAAAAACGCGGCGCGGAGAAAAAAGACCCCCAGAAGGGGGTGGGGGGTTGTG
>NZ_JBFAKG010000117.1:0-26068 GCF_040655595.1 Saccharopolyspora sp. NPDC050389 | reverse complement strand
GCGATACGCACGCCGGGGACTCACAAGTTGATCAAGATATCACCGCCACCTGAAACGGATAGATCACCACGAACCAAGATCAGATGCCCTCTTAGGCCATCAGGAGGACCCGCTTGTGCCGCAAGGAAAAGCCGCCACGAGCGCCGATGCGGAGCACCTGGACCGTGTTTCGAAGTCACACGCGACGACCGCTCTCGGATTCAGCGGATTCCGTTGTGCGCGGAGATCGAGTCGCTCACCGCGCGGGTTTCGTGGCGGATCGCTCTGGTGGCCAGGCGGTCCGCTTCCTCGAATTCGCCGCGTTTCCTGAGCAGCCCGGCGAGTTCGTAACCGGCCCGCGCGTGCCCCGCACCTGCGGCATCGCGCAGCGCCGATTCCACCGCGCGCGAATCGCCGCGTCGCATGGCCACGACCGCGAGCCGGTACAGGCCGTCCGGATTTCCCGCTTCCGCGAACCGCTGGAACCACGTCTCCGCCTCGTCGAGCCTGCCCGCGTCGAGCAGCAGCTCCGCCAGGCCCGCGACGGCCCGGACGTGTCCCGCCTCGGCCGCCCGCCGGAACCACGTCTCGATCTCGGCGAGCCGCTCCTCGGCCCACCCTGGCCAGAGCGCGGAGAAACCTCCCCGCACGGAGCCGGCGGGATCGAGGACGCGCGCCAGCTCGTACATTGCGGGCACGTGCCCGGCCTCGGCCGCCCGCCGCAGCCAGTATTCGGCGCTGACCAGGCTGAATCCCCCGGGTCTCTCCTTCCGGAGCCGCATCGCGATCTTGAACATCGCCACGTCGCTCTCGGCGTCGGCCGCCCGGTCGATCCACTTCGCCGCAGCCTCGTGGTCGCCGCGGTTCCCGAGCAGGATGCCGAGGTTGTTCATCGCACGGCTCTCGCCCCGCTCCGCCAGCGGCCACCACGCGAATTCGGCCACGTCCCAACGGTTCGCGTCGTAGGCGGCGCGCCCGATCATCCACCGCTCGTTGTCGGAAGCGTGGTCGAGGGCACCGCGCCACACGGCGTCGGGCACGTCGGCGACGCTCGCGTGAACGGCATCGGCGAGGTAGTCGAACGCCCGCCAGGTCGCCTGCTCAACGTCGCCCGGAACGAGCAGGCTGGCGACTCCGAGCCGCTGCTCGATCGCCCATTCCCACGCCTCGGCCAGGCTTTCCGGGCGCAGCAGGGCCGCGTCCAGCAGGTAGCCGGTGTGCAGCTCGTCCAGCAGCTGCCGCGGAACCGGCGAGGTCAAGCCGGTGCGGGCCAGGTCGACCGCCGCGGCGACCAGGGCGTGGCCGCGGGGATGTCCCGCGTCGGCGGTGGGAATCCGCGCTTCGCGCCACGCCGTCAGCAACTCCGGGCCGGCCGCGAGGTACTCGGTGACGCCGAAATCGCCGAACCGGGCGCGCGCCTCCCGCAGGCGGTCGTCGCCGGTGGCGGTCGCGCGGGCCAGCTCGCCGTCGGACCACGCCCGATCCAGCAGGACGGGCTGCACCGAGTTCAGCACCCGCATGCCCAGCAGGTGCTCGCCGCGACGCAGGTCGCCGCGGCGCGGCCCGGACCGGAGCTCGCGGTAGAAGCGCGACCGCATGGTGGCGACCACTGGGATCCGGGAACGGGTGAGCCATTCGAGCAGCTCGGGGCTCAATCCCGCGCCGCCCAGGTGCGCCTCAAGGTCGTCGAGCCACAGCATCCACTGCGGCGAATCCTCTTTCACCAGCTCGGGAAGCCGTCGCAGGTCGGATCCCGGGTCGGGCGCGAGGATCCGGTGCCGGGGCAGCACTCGCCGCACCGCCTCCAACGCCGCCCGCGTCTTCCCCACCGTCGACGGCCCCACGACCAGCACCAGCCCGCCGCTCTCGCCGGCTTCGCCGACCCGCGTCCGCAGTTCGTCGTCGGTGTCCCGCGCGACATAGGGCGGCAGGACGCCGCCGTCCCGGTCCGGGCGAGCGCGGTGCACCCCGGCGAGGAACGGATCGCAATCCCCGGTCAGGGGCAGCTCGGCGGGCGACGACACCGGCCGGCTGCCACCGCCGATCACGATGTCGCCGTAGTGCACGCCGACCTGCACGACGTTGCCGTGCACGTCGCGCGCTTCGTTGCGGTATTCGTTCCTCACCACTCGTCCTCGAACCAGCCCTCGGGCGCCGGCTCGGAAGGCAGCGGCACGGGATCCTGGTGGTGCTCGGGGCTGCACGCATTGAACGGGCCGGTGCTGGAGAGCAGAACCTCCAGGTGCGGTTCGAGATGATCGCGGTACCACACGGCCATGCCCGTTCCCGGCTCGTACCGCAGAACCTCCCAGGCATGCCACAGCGCGTGGAACCGCGAGACGGCCTCGGCGTGCCTCCACCACTGCGCGCACCACCGGTACCTGTCCAGCGGACGGCAGTACATCGGCAGGAACCGGTAGACGACGAACTCCTCGACGTTGCGGAAGACCGCCTGCGGCTTTTCGTCGTCCCCCGCCGAAAGAGCCTCTTCCGCGGCGGCGTCGACGATGGCCTCTTCCTCTTCCGCGAGAACGCCATCGTCGGCCGGGGGCATGTCTTCGGTCACCTGTCCTCCGCGACTCGGCACACATCGAGTGCTGCAACGGCGGGCGAATCACCGAGATCGCACGCGCCGCTCACCGCAACCTACCCGGTTCGACGGCACCGGAGGCCGCGATCCGCAGATCATGACCGCCGGTCGCACACTGCCGCACCCCACGTCGGCCGCCCCCTCAAAGTCCACAAGGGAGGGTCAGCTGCGGAACTGGTCGTGGTCGGCGAGGACTTCGTCGATCACGTGCTGTTGGACGGCGGCCCGTTCCCGGTCTTCGTCGATGCATTCCGCCAGCGTCAGCAGGGCCTTCCACAGGGCCCAGCCCCTGGCTCGCGCCCAGGTCGCCTCGTCGTGGCCGACCGCGTCGCGGAACGTTCGACGGCTCTCGCCCGAGAACAGCGTCCACGCGATCACCAGATCGCAGGCCGGATCGCCGACTCCCGAGGTTCCGAAGTCGATCACGGCCGCGAGTTGTCCGTTGTCCACCAACAGGTTTCCGAAAGCGATGTCGCCGTGGAACCAAACGGGCTCGTCGCGCCATTCGGTCGTCAGGGCGGCGTGCCAGACCGCGGCGGCCCGAGCCGAGTCGACGCGCCCGTCGAGAACGGCCAGGCAGCGGCGGGTTTCCTCGTCGTAGTGGCCCACCGGCGCTCCCCGGTAGAAGCTGTGGGCGCCGGCGAGCGGGCCTCCGGTGGCGTCGCAGCGCTGCAGGGCCTTGATGAACTCGGCCAGCGAAGCGGCGAACCGCGGCATGTCGTCGATGCGGCCTCGATCGGCCGTCTCGCCGGGCAACCAACCGCGCACCGACCACGGAAAGGGGTATCCCTCGCCCGGGGCGCCCTCGGCCAGGATCGGCGGCACGGCGACCGGCAGCGACGGCGCCAGCCGCGGCAACCAGCGGGTTTCCTTGGCGATCGCGGGAACGTAGCCGGCGGCGGTGGGCAGCCGCACCGTCATGTCCGCGCCGAGCCGGTAGGTCCGGTTGTCCCAGCCGTCTACCTCCACCGGAGTCACGGGCAGTCCGCTCCACCGCGGGAACTGCGCGTCGATGAGACGTTCCACCAGAGCTGCGTCGATACCGGCGCGGCCGTCCGGGGCGTTGGAATCCATTTCCCGATCATCACGCAGGCGACGGCCACACTCGAATGGGGGCCGCGTTCGACACGGCCGGGATGCGGAGCCGCCTCGAGGCGCGAGCGTCGACCATTCGGGTTCTCGGCGGGCGGCAGGCCGCGCCGAATCCGATACTCGGCGCCGTGAATTCCTGGCCGCACCAGCCACTTCGCCCGGCGGGGATGCGTGCCGCGGCCAGTCGACCGATGCGCCGGTGGGCACCGGCGCGGAACGCTCGTGAGGTGAATCCCGTGGAGTTGACCGTTGTCGGCTGTTCCGGAAGCGCTCCGTCGCCGGAATCGCAGTCATCCGGATATCTGCTGCGTTCCGGCGACAGCCGGATCGTGATCGACCTGGGGAACGGAACGCTGGGGCCGCTGCAGAAGTGGATCGACCCGTTCGACATCAACGCCCTGTTCCTGACGCACCTGCATCCCGACCACTGCGCGGACTTCGCGCCGCTGGTGGTGTACCTGCGGTTCCGGCCGAACCAGCCGTACGACCCGAAGCAGCACCGCCTGCCCGTCTACGCGCCGCCGGAGGCACCGAGCAGGCTGGCCGCCCTGTACGCGCCGAACGCGGAGCAACTCGCCGAGACCGACCTGTCGGACGTCGTCGAGTTCCTCGAACCGCCGGTCGAACCGGTCCGCATCGGGGCGTTCGAGGTCCGCGCGTTCGCGGTGGACCACCTGTGCCCGACCTGGGGTCTGCGCGTCGAAGCCGAAGGCAGGGTGTTCGCCTTCACCGGCGACACCGGTCCCAGCGACGGGATCACCAAGCTCGCGGAAGGCGCCGACGTGCTGCTGTCCGAGGCATCCTGGCTCGACTTCCCCGACCAGCCCACCGGAATGCACCTGTCCGGCAAGCAGGCCGGCGCCGCGGCGGGCGCGGCGGGAGCCCGGCGGCTGCTGCTCACCCACTACTCCCCGTGGACCGACCAGGACGCGCTGGCCCAGGAAGCCCGCGACGCCTTCGACGGCCCCGTGGAAGTCGTCCACGCCGGCACCACCTACACCATCTGAACCTGTCGAAAACACCTGCGCCACAACGAAATCACCGATGCGGCAGCCGGTGCCCGGCTCACTCCGCGTGCCGGGCACCGCCTTCGGCGTGGTCGGCGAGCTGGCGCTGCTTGGCCTCCTCGACACCCGCCAGGACCTGCGGGGTCACCGTGCGCAAGAACGCCGGCACCGTGATCAGGACCGCCAGGGCGAACACGATGAAGGCCGCGCGCATGCCGAAGAACTCCGCCAGCAGCCCGACCACACCGGCACCGACCGGCATCGCGCCCCAGCTGAACAGCCGCGCCACCGCGCTGTAGCGGCCCATCATCTCCGGCTCGACCAGGTACTGCGCGATGGTGCGCGCGTTGACCGCCCACAGCGTGCCGCCCATGCCGCCCAGGAACGCGCCGAGGGCCAGGATCCACAGCTCCGTGGTCAGCACCGGCGTCGCCACCATCGCGAAGGTGCCGACGAGGTCGGCGAACAGGGCCCAGCGGCGTCCGATGAGGCGGTTCACCGCGGTGACCGTCAGCGCTCCGACCAAGCCGCCGATGCCGAGCGCGCTCAGCAGCATCCCGTACTCGCGGGCGTCCAGGTTCATCATCGTGGTCGCCATCAGGGGCATCAGGGCCAGCCACGCTCCCCAGCAGGAGCACAGCACGGTCAGCACCAGGGCCATCAGCCGCAGCAGGCGCTGCCGCCACAGGTACTGCAGACCGCTGCCGATCTGGCGGCTCACGCTCTCCGGGGCCTGATCGGCCGGCCGCGACACGCGGAACCGGCCGATCAGGAACACCAGCACGACCGTGCCCAGCACGTACCCGGCGGCGGTGGCACCGAGCGCGAAGGCGCTTCCGGCGGCGATCAGCAGGCCGCCGACGAACGGGCCGCAGAACTCGTTGCAGACCGTCTCCGCGCCGGTGATCCAGGCGTTGGCCCGCTCCCGCCAGCGCGGGCCGACCGCCGTCGGCGTCAGCGCCATCGCCGAGGTCAGCGCGATCACTTCCGCGATCCCCAGCACCGCCCCGCCGACCAGCAGCAGCGGCAGGCTGATCGCGCCGGAGAACTGGGCGAACAGCAGCGCGGCGAGCGTCAGCAGGCGCAGCGCGTTGGCCAGCCACAACAGCATCCGGCGGTCGAACCGGTCGACCAGCACGCCCACGTGCAGCGCCGTCAGCAGCCACGGGAGCGTCAGCGTCAGCGACACCGCCGCCACCGCGGCCGGTGAGGAGGTCAGCGTCGTCGCGATCAGCGGCAACGCCATCTTGATCACGCCGTCGGCCAGGTTGGTGATCGCGGTGAACACCACGAGGACCAGCGTGTTGTGCGCGCTGCGATCGCGGGGCTCCTCGGGCGCCGCCACGTCCGGGGGCGCGTGCTCGGCGAGTCGGTCGGTCATCTCAACGCACCTCGATATAACCAGTGAAAGCGTTTAGGTGGATAGTAGCGACGTGAATCATTGCACAGCCATCCCGCGAATGGGTAACCTGTCATTACTTTGACCGGTTATCGAACGTCAGGGGAGGTGACCCGGTGACCGATCCATCGGCGCAGGCGGAGTTGATCATCGCCTTCGCGAACACCCTCGACATCGAGGACGAAACCGATGCGCTCGCCGACGCCGCGGGCCTGGCCCGGTGGCTGGTCGACGCCGGGCTGACCGGGTCGACGCCCGTCGTCACCGCCGACGACCACGCGCGCTGCCACCGGTTCCGCAGCGGCGTCCGGGAAGTGCTCGGCATCGACGACAGGCGTTCCCACGTGCTCGCCGACGCCGATTCGGTCCTGCGCGAGCTGCCGCTGCTGGTCTCGGCCTCCGCTGCGCTGCAGGACGGCGGTCCCGCCCTGCAGCCGGCACCGGAGTTGCCCGTCGTGCACCGGGCGTTCGCCGGCCTGGCGTCCGCGCTCGCCGTACTGCTGATCACCGGCGAGATCGAGCGGATCAAGCGCTGCCCGGCCGAGGACTGCGGCTGGGTCTTCTGGGATTCCTCGAAGAACCGCAGCCGGCGCTGGTGCTCGATGCGCGTCTGCGGCAACCGCAACAAGGCCCGCAGCTTCGCCTCGCGCAACCGCCGGCCACCGGAACCGGCCCGGTGACCGGCGAACACCACCGCGGTCACGTCACCGTGGCGTAGCCGCCGCGGTGGAACACCAGCGGGCGCTTGTCCGCATCGCCGGTGCGTACCGCCGCGACGCGCGCCAGGAACAGCACGTGGTCCCCCGCCCGGTGCGCGACGTCGACGTGGCATTCCAGGCCGACCACCGCTCCATCGA
Organism: Saccharopolyspora sp. NPDC050389; assembly: GCF_040655595.1. Lineage (NCBI taxonomy): Bacteria > Bacillati > Actinomycetota > Actinomycetes > Pseudonocardiales > Pseudonocardiaceae > Saccharopolyspora > Saccharopolyspora sp. NPDC050389. The sequence goes on along the minus strand of NZ_JBFAKG010000117.1, from coordinate 19,144 downwards.
CCAGGATGTTGCCCGCACCATCGACCTCGTCGCCGAGTAGCAGCGCGGCGTCGCGGCCGCGTGGTCGGTCCCGGCGGGCGAACGCCGCCGACAGCTCCTCCTGTTCCGCGCTGAGCACGTTGATCGCGAAGCTGCCCGCATCGTCGATCTCGGGACGGATTCGCCCGTCCGCGCGCACGCCGATGAGCACCATGATCGGGTCGAGGGACACCGACACGATGGAGTTGGCCGTGATCACCTCGGTCTCGGCCCCGCTCCCCCTCGTGATCAGCGTGACGCCGGTGGGGAACAGCCCCATCGCTCGCCGGAACGTCGCACTGTCCAGCGGCACGCGAACATCCACGTGAGCAGTCATCGTCGTCACCGCCGCCCTGCGGTCGCGGCCAGGCTGCCGCCCAGCGCATTCCGGTCGATCTTTCCGTTGGGGTTGAGCGGGAAGAGCTCGAACGCGACCACCGTGCGCGGCACCATGTAGCCGGGCAGGCGGCGCCCCAGCGCGTCGATGAGGGCCTCCTCCACGAGCGGCTCGCCGGTGTAGGCGGCGGCGAGTTCGACCTCTCCGTCCTCGCCCCGGATCGCCAGCACGACCGCGTCGGTGACGCCGGGCTGGTCCCGCAGGGCGGCCTCGATCTCGCCCAGTTCCACGCGGTAGCCGCGGATCTTCACCTGGTGGTCCAGGCGGCCCAGGTGCACCAGCTGCCCCTGCTCCACCGCCACCCGGTCACCGGTGCGGTACCAGTGCGCGTCGGTGAGCGGCTCCGTCCCGTCGTACACCTTCGCCACGTCGCCGTCGAAGGTGACGAAGCGACCGCCGTCGTTGGCCGGATCGACGTAGCCGGGGAACCGCTGCGGTCCGCGCAGGCACAGCTCACCGGTGTCGGCCGGCCGGCCGTCCTCGTCCAGCACGAGGTGCTGGAGGTGCGGGTAGGCGGTCCCGATGGGCACGGTGCCGTTGGCCGGGCGGACCCACTCGGCCGGATCGCGCGGCAACCGGTATTCGGTGCAGGTCACCGTCATCTCGGTCGGCCCGTAGATGTTCTCCAGCACCGAATTCGGCGCCGCCAGCTGCCAGGTCTCCGCCTGCTGCAGCGTCAGCGGTTCGCCGCAGAACAGGCTCCACCGCAGCGTCGGCATGCTGCCGGGCCTCAGCCCGCGCAGCCGCGTCGCCAGCGAGACCACCGACGGCACCGAGTTCCAGTGCGTGATCCGGTTCCGTTCGACGAACCGGACCGGCGCCAGGATGTCGTTGCGGGTGGGCACCACCAGCGTGGCGCCGGCGCCCCAGGCGGTGAACATGTCGTAGACCGACGGATCGAAGGTGAGGTCGAAGGTCTGGGACAGCCGGTCGCCGGGCCGGACGCCGTAGCGGGCGATGACGTGCGCCAGGTAGGCGCCCACGTTCCGGTGCTGGAGCTGCACGCCTTTGGGCCGGCCGGTGGAACCGGAGGTGAACAGGATGTACGCGAGATCTTCCGAGCCCGCGGTCGATTCCGGCAACTCCGGCGCGCGCCGTTCGGAGAACTCGTCCAGCGCCTCCTCGCTCAGCTGCAGCACCGGGATCGGGAACTCGGCGGCCACGTCGTCCTGCACCAGCACCAGGTCGAGTTCGGCCTGCTCGGCGATGGCGATGTTGCGCGCCGCGGGGAAGGCCGGGTTCAACGGGATCACCGTCGCGCCCAGGCGCTGGACGGCGAGGTATCCCGCGTAGGCCGGCACGCTGCGCGCCGCGAGCAGTCCCACCCTGGCCGGCACCGTGCCGTCGTTGCGGTCGATGATCGCCCTCGTGATGCCTGCCGCCAGGTCGGCCAGCTCCGCATAGGTCAGGGCCCTGCCGCCGACCTCCAGCGCGATACCGCTTCCGTTCGCAGCCACCGATGCCGCGAACCAGTCGTACATCGTGGTCTTGCCGGTCATCGTCGTCATCCTCTCCAAAAAGCTTGCGGTGCTTGGCTGATCAGTTCTCGGGTCACCTCGGTCAAGTGGGCGAAGGTCTTGGTCACCAGTCCGGGCCTGGGCCGGGCCCGGCGGGCGGAATCCAGCGCGAAGCGCAGCGATCTCGGCAGCTCGCCCCAGGCGTCCAGCGCCGGCTGCGCCTGTTCCGCTGCGAGCAGGCCCGCGGAGACGAAGGCGGTCAGCTGGAAGCGGTGGTGGCGGGCGGCGGCCCACACGTCCTCGATGTGCGCCGCCAGTGATTCGGTGCCGCCGCTGATGTTCTCGGCGATCTCGTCCAATGCGGACACCGTGTCTCCCGGCCACTCCCGGGACGCTCCAACGGGTGTGGCCGTTCGGGTGAGCCACCGGTAGTGCTCGTACGGCGGCAGCGAGACCTGCTCGCCGAGAGCGTGCGCATCCCGGTTCCGGACGGCCTCCGACGGCGAGTGCACGGGAGTCATGATCCGGCGCAGCTCGTCATCGGTGAGCCACACGTCTTGCGGGTGCTGTTCCCCGGTCGGCAGCAGGGCCGCGAACTCGTCGACGACGTGCCAGGCGCCGTCGGCGTTCTCGGTCACGAGCACCCAGTGCGGTGCTCCTCCGCCCGAGGAACCGGGCGCCCAAGGCAGATAACCGGTGTTGGCGACGGCGAGCACGCGACCCCGCGAGGTCAGCTCGTCGCGCAGAGCAGTCGCGCACTCCGCCCACTCGGCCGCGCCGGCGTAGGCCAGTTCGCCTCGATCGATGCGTGCGTGGTGGGAGAAGATCAACCCACCACCGGCGTGCGGTCGCACGCGCAGCCGCACCGCTTCGGCCAGCCGCCACCACACCTCCGGCTCGTCGGCGGCGAGGTATGCGGCGAGATTGGCCGTGTAGCAACTCAATTCGGCCTGGCCGCGCACTGTTGCAGTCACGCTTTCCCCTCCTCTCCTGCCGGCCCGAAGGCACAGCTCAGCGGCACCTCAGAAGCGCCGCGCAGGCTCACCCAGCGGTAAGCACCCCAGGTTCCGGCGCCGGCACCCGGCGGCACGTCGATCGCCCACGGGCGCCCGCCGATGCCCTCGCCCGTGGCCTTCACGCACGCCTCCTGCACCGTCCACACCCAGGCGAACTCCAAAGCCCGCCGCGCTGACGGCAACTGCAGGACTTCGTCGGCGTAGGCGCGCAAACAGCGCCGCACCAGCGCACGCTCGACCTTCTCCGGCGCGCCCTGCACGTCGACCCCGACATCGCGGCCGGCGGCGACGCACACCGCGACGACGCCGCTGTCGTGCGAAACGCTCACGCCCAGGCCCTGGTCGCCGAGCAGGTGCGGTTTGCCGTTGCCGGAGGCCGTCACCTCCAGTTCGGCGGAGTGCGGGTACAGCTCCCGCAGCATCGAGCGCAGCAGGCTCCGGCCGGCCAGGAACTCGCGCGCCCGCCACGACGGCATGTCTGCGGTGCGGGCCAGATCCGCGGGGTGCGAGCGCTCCGGAACCCGCTCGATCGCACCGGTGCCCACCCAGGTGCGCTCCGCCACCTCGATCAGCCGGCCGTGCATGGCCAGGCGCTCGGATCCAGTTCGGCCAGCACCACCACGGCGTCGTCGGCGACCGTCGATCGCACGACCTCCGTGGTGCCGCCGCCGATGCCGAAGATCGCGGCCTGCGCCCGCAACCGCTGGGCGCCGGTCGGCGTGAACCCCTCGGCGCCCTGCAGCTGGGCGCACTCGGCGAGCACCTTGTCCACAGTGGATCCGACTGCGGCCTTCAGCAGCGCCGCCGCGGAGGTGTCGTACCGGCTCGCGATGCGATCGCTGAGCTCGCGGGTCAACGCGTCCAGCTGCCGCAGATCGACCAGGCAGGTGGCGAAGCGCTGCCGCACGCTGTCCAGATCCCAGAGCGTGCCCTGCTGGTGCGGCCGCACCGACAGACCACGCAGCGTGTGTTCCAGAGTGCGCCGGCACAGCGCCAGCGCCCACAGCGCTCCCGCCAACCGCTCGGTGGCGATGTGCCTGGCGAAGCTCGCCAGGCCGCGCCCCGGACGGCCCACCACGTGCGACCGTTCCAGCCGGACTTCCTCGAACGTCACGTCACCGACGCCGGAGCCGTCGAACAGATCGGACTCCGCCGGGCGCACGGCCACTCCGGTGGCCGCGGCCGGCACCAGGACCCACGTGAAGTTTGTGAAGTGGCGGCCGCTGCGATGCCGGGCCAGGACCAGGAACTCGTCGGCCGTCGTCGCATTGGTGATCCACCGCTTGGTGCCGTTGAGCACGATCTCGCGCTCGCCGAGCAGCACTTCGGTCTCCAGGGCCGTCAGATCGGATCCCGAGCCCACATCGGTGGCGGCCAATCCGACGGTCGCCGCACCGCTGAGCGCCCGGCGCAGCGTCTGCGCGGGCAGACCCTCGTCACCGGCGAGGATCGGCAGCACCGTGGCGAGCTGCACGCACGTGGAGAGCGTGGTGCCCACCGGGAACCGCTCGTCCACCGCCGCCAGCACGCGGGCCAGGCGCGACGGGATCACACCGCCGCCGGCCGACCCGTGCCGGTACACCTGCTCGATCAGGCCGGCCTGCCCCAGCGCCGCCCAGATCTCCTTGGCCGAGGCCGTCGCGGCGAGCTCGTCGAGAACCTTCTCCAGCGCGTCGAAGCCGGGCAGTTCGACCATCGGCTCCAGCGACAAGGCGGTCGTCTCAGACAAAGCGCACCTCCGCGTCCATCAGGGCCAGCCGGCCGTCCGCGAGGTGCAGGCGGTCGTTGCTGTAGTTCAGGGCCGCGGACCGCAGGTCGCGCAGCGCCAGCTCCAGCCGGGTCGGCGAATCCTTGAGGTAGCCGTGCCGCAGCCCCACCGCGGAGACCAGGTCGTCGACGGCGTCGTGGCACTGCTCGGCGGCGGTGATCTTGAGGGCGTTGAGCAGCAGTTGGTTCCTCGGCGACGACAGATCCGAGGCGGTGCGCACCATCTCCTCGGCCCGCCACAGCAGGGCGTGCACGGTGTCCAATCGCTGCCGTGCCTTGGAGATCCTGCTCAGCAGCAGCTCGGATTTGACGTCGAACCGCTTGCGCCCGGCCGGGCTCCGCAGCATGTGCAGCACACGTGACAGGGCTCCGGCGGCGGTGCCGAGCCACGCCGCCGACCACCCGAGGTGCGCCATCGGGGCGAAGATCGAGCTGGAGATCTCGGCGAAACCGCCTGGCACGCCGACGATCTGGTGCGCGGGCACGGTTCCGGTCAGCTGCAGCGCGATGCTCTGGCTGGCGCGCATGCCCATCGGCTGCCAGTCGCCGGAAGCGCTGGTGACGAGCTGGTCGCGGTGGGCGTAGACCAGGGACACCTGGTTCGGCGAATCGGCCGCGACCGCGCGCATCGTGATCAGGAACCCGTCGGCGTGGGCGCCACCGGTCACGATCGGCGCGAACCGGTCGACGGCGAGCTGCTCGCCGTCGGAGCGCAGCGCCGACTCGGCGCTGAGCAGGTGCCCGCCGGTGCCGATCTCGGTGGTCACCGACGCCAGGTACTCCGCGCCGCTGCCCAGCCGGGCCAGCAGCTCCGACCGCAGCGGCTCGGCCGCGTGCCGGACGACCGCGGCGACCTGCTGGCAGTGCATCGTGAAGACCATCGCCAGCGACATGTCCACGCGCCCGAGCCGGATGCCGATCTTGAGCACATCGGCGACGCTGCCGCCCAGCCCACCGTGCTCGACGGGCACCATCAGGCCCAGCAACCTCGTGCGGCGGAGTTCTTCGAGAGCCGCCACCGGGAACACCGCGTCCCGGTCCGCGTCGGCGACGTGGTTCTCGGCGACCGCGGCGACCTCGTCGGCCAGCGCGTCGAACGCGACGCGCTCCAGCGCCGGGGCGCTCATGCCCGTTCCCGCCTCTCCGCGCTTCACAGTTGTGGTTGCGTCCGGCTCGATCTCGCGTTTCACGGTTTCTCGTGGCCGGTTTGCGTCACGTTCCCCTGAGGTGCGGTTGAGCAGGACTGGAGTCGACACAGGGCTGCTCATGCCACGGCCTCCGGTATCTGCGCGGAGACCACGCGCCACAGGCTCCCCGCGGTGGCGAAGGTGTCGTCGTTGAGCTCGTCGTCGGGCAGCGCGATGCCGTAGGCGTCCTCGATGGCGAACAGCAGCTCGATGGCCTGCATGGAGTCCAGCCCGAGCTCGCGGAGGCTCGCATCTTCGGTGATCTCGCGGCCGCCGGCGAACTTCAGGAACGGAACCAGCAGCTCGATGAAACGTGCGTCCATTGTGGTCATTCCTCTCGGTTGATGCGGATCAGTTCCAAGCGGGAAACCTGCGGGGGCCGCTGCGGATCGTCGCCGTCGACGACCACTTCCGCGGGCATCGGGTGCCCGAGGAAGGCCAGCAGGCTGGCGTAGAGTCCGTAGGCGCCGACGTTGGGCACGGCGAGCACGTCGCCGGGCACCACCTCGGGCACCTCCGCCGACCGCGCCCAGAGGTCGAGCGGCGTGCACAGCGGGCCGGTGATCATCGCGGTCATCGGGGCTCGCCCCCGCTCCTCCCCGACGAGGTCGGGCACGAGCGGCGGAACGCGGCGCAGCCCGGCCATGCCGCCCAGGTGGTTGATGCCCGATTCCAGCACCACCACGGCGCGGCCGTGCGAGTGCTTGACGTCGAGCACCTCGGTCACCAAGGTGCCCGCGGTGCCGACCAGGTAGCGGCCGGCCTCGAACACGATCTCGGGCGCCGGGCGCGGGATTTCCTCGTGGAAGAGGCGCTCCAGCTCGGTTTTCAGGCCGTCCAGCGCGATGCGCTCGCCGCGCCTGGCGAACGGCGCCCCGAAACCGCCTCCGAGGTCGAGCACCTGGATCGCCGCTCCGTGCGCGGTGAGGACGTCGGTGAGCCGCGCCGCGGTGCGCACCGAGTGGCGGAACTGCGCGACGAGGTCGTCGACCGTGGCCAGGTTGGTGCCCATGTACAGGTGCAGCCCGTGCACCCGCACGTGCTCCCGCCCCGCGAATCGCGCGGGCTCGGCCAGCACCCATGCCACGTCGGCACCGAACTGGGATGCCACGCCGGTCATGGCCAGCCCTTGCCCGGCGGCCGGCTGGTCGTCGTTGATCCGCAGCAGGCACCTGACCGCGACGTCGTGGGCCGCGGCGATGGCTTCGAGCTGGTCCAGCGCGACGGCGGAATCGACCGAGAACTCGCGCACACCCAGCCGCACCGCCCGGTCGAGATCCACGTCGCGCTTGCCCGGACCGGTGTAGAGCACCTGCTCGGCGGCCCAGCCTGCCTCCAGCGCCGCGTCGAGCTCGCCTGGAGAGCAGACCTCGGGCAGCGCACCACCGGCTCGGAGCTCGCGCAGCAGCGCCGGGTGCGGATTGGCCTTCAGCGAGTAGTAGAGACCGGCCGAGTCGGGCAGCGCCGATCGCAGGTGCGCGTGGTTGTCGCGCACCACGGCCAAGTCGTAGACGTAGGCCGGCGTCTGCGCCGCGCCGAGCTGGTCGCGGATGCCGCGGCGCTCCCGCAGTGCCTCAACCATGGTCGGCCTCCAGCATCGCGGTCATCGCCTTGCGGTCGACCTTCCCGTTGCCGGTCAACGCGATCCGCTCGACCACCAGGCACCGGCCGGGGATCTTGAACTCCTCGATCTCGGTGCGCATCGCCGCGAGCACCTCGTCCGGACCGGTGTCGGCGACCACCATCAGCACCGCCCGCCGCGCGCCCTCGGGCGGCAGCACCGCGGCGGAGCTCACGCCGGCGACGCGCCGCGCCGCGGCCTCGACCTCGGTGGCGCTCACCCGGAAGCCGCGCTCCTTGTAGATGTCGTCGCGCCGGCCTTCGAAATACAGGTGGCCGTCCTCGTCGACCCACCCGTAGTCGCCGGTGCGCAGCTCGGGGAACAGGTCCTCGCGGCGGAGGAACCGGCGGGCCGACATCTCCGGCTGCCGCCAGTACCCGGCCATCACGTTGGGCCCGCGCACGGTGATCTCGCCGACCTGCCCCGGCTCCAGCCGACGGCCTTCTCCGTCCACTGTGAACACTTCGGTGCCGGGCAACGCCTTCCCGCAGGTACCGGGGCGCCGCAGGTCGTCATCGGGTTGGGCGATCGTCGCGCGTTTGCACTCGGTGAGCCCGAACATCAGCTGCACCCGCAGCCCCGGGATCGCCTCGCGCAGGCGCGCCAGCACCTGGGCGGGCATCGCCGCGCCGGTGTTGGTCACCAGCCGGAGCGCGGGCACCGCTGTCGCCCGCCGGGCCAGCAGCCTGCCCAACGCCTCGGCGACCGCAGGCACGGCCGGCAACACCGAGGCGCCTGCCTCGATCAGGTTCGCCAGCAGGCCGGGGCCGACCTCGGCCGGGCGCCCGAGCCAGACGTGCGCACCCGAGGCGGCGCCCAGGAACAGCTGGTACATGCCGTAGTCGAAGGACATCGGCAGCGGGCAGTACACCACGTCGTCGTCCCGGTAGCGGAGCACCGACTGGATCGCCGTGACGGCGAAGGTCACCTGCTGGTGCGTGCTGACGACCGCCTTCGGTGTCGAGGTGGTGCCGGAGGTGTAGATCAGGAACAGCGGATCCACCGCCAGCGGCTCCTGCCCCGGCACCTCCTGCGATCCCGTGCCCAGCCGCGCATCGAGCTCCGCGCTGCCCAGGACGGTGATCCCGCGGGTGCGGGCGGGCCGGGTGACCGCATCGGAGATCACCAGCACGGGCTCGCAGTCGTCGAGCACGTGCTCCAGGGCTCGGTCGGTGGTCTGCTCGTGCAGCAGCGAGATGACCGCGCCGAGCCTCGATGCGGCGTAGACCAGCGCCGGATGCAGCACCGCGGACGGCAGCAGCACGACGATACGCTGTCCACGTCGGACACCGCGCTCGTGCAGCACCCGGGCCAGGCGGCGGCTGGCCGCGGCCAGTTCGAGGTGGGTCAGCGTGCGGCCGGCGGCAGTGATCGCCGGGCGTTCCGGCCAGCGCTCGGCCGCGTCGTCGAGCAGCTGATGCAGCAACGTCATGGCAGAACTCCCTCCGTGGGCACGGCCGCCGGCGGCCTGATCACTTGGCACAGGTCGTCGAGGCGGTGCAGGTTCTCGGGCAGGAGGTCGGCGGCGTCGATGTCGGCGCCCAGCTCGCTTTCCAGCCGTTCGACGATCTCCACCAGCCGGAACGAGCTGAACCGCGGCAGCGAGGTGAAGCTGACGCCGCCGAGCAACTGCTGCTCGGCCACGTCCAGCACCGACGCCACGACCCCGGCGACCGACCGCCGCCATCCCTCGTCGCCGAGCTCGAAGACGTCGCGGTCGGCGGCCAGCGCCTCCCGGAAGCGCTCCACGACGATGGTCGGCTCCGGTCGTCCGCGCGCGACGCGCCGGTAGGCCAGGTAGGTCTGCTCGACCAGCCCGTCCCATCGGCTCAGGTGCTCGTCGAGCGCGGCCCGCAGCGGCAGCCCGCGGTGCCGGCGGAACGCGGCGTGCAGCTTGCGCGATCTGGCCAGCAACCAGGTTTCCAGCGTCAGCCGGTCCAGGGCCGACACGCGGTTCGGATAGGACTGGTACGCGGCCAGGTATTCCTCGAAGTCGCCGTCGTCGACCGCCGCGACGGGATTCGGCGCCGCCTCGGGCGCGAAGTGCAGGATCTGCGCCGCACCCGCCAACCGGAGGTCCGGGAACTGCCAGCTGCCGGGTGTCGCCGGGCCCCACTGCGTGTCGTTGGCGTAGGCGTCGACCACGGTGCCTTCGGCACTGAGCAGGAAGCTGTGCTCCATGTGCCGCTGCCGGAAGTACGGAACCCACGGCAGCTCGTAGGCGTCGGCGATGACGTAGGCCTGCGCACCGGGCTGCACGGCGGCGGTGAGGATCTCGCCGGTGACCGTGCGCTCGTCCGTGACGCGCAACCCGAGCAGGGTTTCCGCGTCCGCCAAGTGCTGCTCCAACGTCGGTTCGACGGTGGGCAGCTGCTCGGCGCGCCACCGGAACCGCAGTGCCGCACCGAGGTTCAGGTGCGTGCCCGGGCCGTGGTGGCGGTCGGCCAGCACCGCGAGGTTCGCCTGCATGCAGTCGAGCAGGTTCGACCGCACGGAATCCACCGCTGTCACGACTGCCTCCCCACCGCCGAAAGCGCGTGGGCGCCGGCCACCTGGTCGAGCCCGGAAACCGCGGCCACCAGCGCCTCCGGCCGCGGCGCGACGTCGCTGAGCTCGCCGTCGAGGAACTGCTGGTAGGCGGCCAGATCCAGGTAGCCGTGGCCGCTCGCGCACACCAGCACGCCGCGCTCGGCGCGCAGACCCTCGCCGCCGCCGGTCGCCAGCTTGGCCGCGGCGGCCAGGGCATGACCGGATTCCGGTGCCGGCAGGACGGTTTCGTGCACGGTCAGCAGCCGGCCCGCCTCCAGCGCCTCGACCTGGCCGATGCCCATCGCCTCGATCTGACCGGCGTGCCGCATCGCCGAGACGACCTTCGCCGCGGCGTGGAACCGCAGCCCGGCCGAGTGGGAGTCGGGAATGACGTAGTCGCTGCCGATGGTGTACATCGCCTCCAGCGGGCCGGTGCCGGTGGCGTCGGTCTGGTCGTAGGCGTACACGCCGCGGGTCAGCTTCGGCGTGGTGCTGGACTCCGCCGCCACCAGCATCGGCGCCGGTGCGCCGGTGGCAGCGGCCTCGGCGTGGAACGGCAGCGCGATGCCGCCGAAGTTGGAGCCGGCGCCGACGCAACCGACGACCGCGTCGACGTCGGCTTCGAGCTCGGCCAGCTGCTGCTGGGCTTCCTGCCCGATCACCGACTGGTGCAGGATGCTGTAGGTCTCGCCGCTGCCGATGCAGAACGCGGCGCCGTCGGTGGCCTTGGCGTACTCCACCGCCTCGCCGATGGCCAGCGACAGGCTGTTGCCGCGAGTGCCGTCGTGATCGCGGCCGACCGCGGTCAGGTCGCTGGGGCTGGCGTGGACCTCCGCGCCGAGCATCCGCATGAGCACGCCGCGGTAGGGCTTGCGGCTCAGGCTGGAGCCCACCATGAACACCGTGCAGCGCAGGCCGAACAGGGCGCAGGCCGCGGCGAGCGCGGTTCCCCACTGCCCGGCGCCGGTGCCGGTCACGAGCTCCCGCACTCCGGCGCGGGAGTAGTAGTAGGCCTGCGCGAGCGCGGTGTTGAGCTTGTGGCTGCCGGAGATGTTGCCGCCTTCGTACTTGACGTAGATCGGCACGCGGGCACCGATGGCGCGCTCGAAGCCGGTCGCCCGCCACAGCGGCGTCGGGCGGAACTTCCGGTAGGCGTCGGCGATCGGCTCGGGGATCGGCCAGAACTCCTTGCCCGACATGCTCTGCCGAACCAGTTCCAGCGGCAGGTTGGCCTGCACGGATTGCCCGTTGGCGACGCGCGGGCTGCGGTCGCTCGGGAGTTCGTCGAGGTGCGGCAGCACGCTGCGCCAACTCGTCGGCAGCACAGTTCCGCCTCTCCGCGATTCACAGTGGTGGTTGCGTTCGGGATCGATCTCGCGTTTCGCGGTTTCTTGTGGCTGGGTTGCGTCACGGTCCCCTGAGGTGCGGTTGAGCAGGACTTCGGTTGGCACAGAGCCGCTCATGCGGTCACCTCCCCGGCCTCGGCGACCACGTTGATCAGGTCGTTGACGGTGCGGAACTGGCGGCCGACGAACAGGTCATCCGAGAGCTCGATGCCCAGTTCGTCCTCCAGGCGGACCAGCATTCCCACGAAACCGAGGGAATTGACCGTCAGCCGGTCTCCGTTGAGCGGCTCGTCGTCCGGGATCTGCGCCGGGCGCAGGGAAATCCGCGACTCGGCGATGACCACTCGTTTGACGGCGTCGGCGACCGCGGCGCGGTCGAGCGCGACTGTGGACATGGAATCCTCCTCCGCAGGCGGGTTTTCAGCGGACCGTGCTGCGCAGCGTGCCGTTGGCCGCCACCAGCCAGGTGTAGGTCAGCAGCGAACGCAGCGTCACCGGGCCGCGCACGTGCAGGCGGCCGGTGCTGATGGACACCTCGGCACCGAGGCCGAGGGTGGGACCGTCGTGCAGCCGCAGCGATCCGTTCACCACGATCGCCGCGGCATCGACCTGCTTGACGAACTCGTCGGCGATCCGCTCGTCGCCGGCGACCACGCCTTCGGTGTGCATCGACCCGAACCGGCCGATGTGCTCGACCGCGTCGGCCAAGCCGTCCACGACCCGGACGCCGATCGCCGGTGCGAGGAATTCGCGGCCGAAGTCGTGCTCGGCCAGCGGCTCGATCCGCCACGGCACCTCGCCGGTGCTCGCCGGCGCGGCGATGCGCTCGTCCAGCTTGAACGTCACCTCTTCCTCGGCGGCGTCGGCGAGCGCTGCGACGAACTGCGCGGCCACCGGCTCGTCGACGAGGACGAGTTCCAGGGTGTTGCAGGCGGTGGGTTCGGCGAGCTTGCTGTCCAGCGCCGCCGCCGCGGCCAGCGCGAGATCAGCGGATTCGTGCACGTAGAGGTGGTTGACGCCGCCGCCGCTGGCGATGACCGGGATCGAGCTCGCGGTCCGGCAGTAGTCGATCAGCGACGGGCTGCCGCGCGGGATGAGCACGTCGATCGCGTCGCCACGGCCGAGCAGTTCACGCAGTACGGCACGGCTCGGATCGTCCAATGTGGTCACCATACCGATCGGCAGGCCGGCGGCCGCCAGCGCCTTGTCCACCACGGTGGACAGTGCGGCGTTGGTGGCCGCGATCTCCTTGCCACCGCGCAGGATCGCCGCGTTCCCGGTGACCACCGGCAGCAGCGCGCCCTCGACGGTGACCGTGGGCCGGGCCTCGTAGACCATCAGCGCGACGCCCAGTGGCTTGGGCACCTTGCGCAGGGAAGCGGTGCGGCCCACCGGAGTCGCCGGGCCCGGCTTGAGCGCCTCGGGAAGCTCCTCGGCGACGCTGCGGGTCAGCGCCCGCAGCTGCGGCAGGTGCGCCTCTCCCAGCCGGATCCGGTCGACCAGGACCGGAGGCAGGCCGCGCTCCTGCGCGGCTTGGACGTCGCGGGAGTTGGCCTCCAGGACCATCGGCCACGATTCGGTGAGGGCGCGGGCGAGTTCGTCGGGATAGCGCAGGAATGCCGGGTCGCCGACCGGCGGAGCGGTGGCGTAGGCGAGCCGGGACGCGCGGAGCAGTTCGTCGGTCATGGTCTCCTACCACATGAATTGGCCGCCGTCGACGATCAGCTTCTGCCCGGTGAGGTAGCTGCTCTGCGCGCTGACCAGGAATTCCAGGGCGTCGGCGATGTCGTCGGGGGAACCGATGCGTCGTTGCGGGATCTCGGCCAGCACGGCGGCCCGGTGCTGCGGGTCGTCGAGCCGGAACCGCGTGATGAGTTCGTCGGTTTCGGTCATGCCCGGGATCAGGCAGTTGACCCGGATCGTCGGTGCCAGCTCGGTGGCCAGGCATTTGGTCAGCTGCAGCAGGCCGGCCTTGCTCGCCGCGTAGTTCACGCCGTTGGCGCGCGGGCGGATTCCGGTCGTGGCACCGATGTTGACGATGTTGCCCGCGCCGGCGTCCAGCATCGCCGGGGCGAACGCCTTGATCAGGTGGAACGGTCCGGACAGGTTCGTGTCGATCACCTGCTGCCAGTCGGGGGCGGTCAGTTCCAGGAACGGCCGGTCGATGTTGATCCCGGCGTTGTTCACCAGCACCGACGGCGTGCCGTGCTCACCGAGGACCTGTTCGGCGAACGCCTCGACCGATCGCGGGTCGGCGATGTCGGCCCGGATCGGCGTCACGCCCGCCTCGCCGAAGCCCTCCGCCGCGGCGCGGTCGTTGCGGTACACCGCGATCACCCGGTATCCGAGCTTGCTCAGCCGCGCGCTCAGGGCCGCGCCGATGCCCCGGGTCCCGCCGGTGACGATCGCGAGTTCGGTCATGCTTCCTCCAGGGTGTTCAGGAACTCGTCGAGGTGGCCGAGCACCGGTGCCAGGTGCGGGCGTTCGAGCACCTCGAAGTGCCCGCAGTCGACTTCCGCCGTGCGCAGGTGGCCCGCCAGGTTCCGCCACGCCTTCGCGTGGTCGGGGTTCTCCCGGAGGCACGCCACCAGCAGGGCAGGCCCGGGATAGCGCTGCCGCGCGCGGTAGTTCGACGCGGCGGTGATGTGCGCGTCGGTGGTCGCGCGGACCCGCTCGTCATCCGCCTGGCCGGCGATCACGTCTCGCAGCCGGCCGCGCTGGTCCGCCTCGACGGGCTCGGGAACGGCCGGGCTGTCGACCATCACCACGGCCGGTCGCCGCCCGCGCTCGGCGTAGCGCAGCGCCAGCTCCCAGGCCAGCGATCCGCCGAGCGACCAGCCGAACAGCAGGCTCGGCGCGCCCAGCGGTTCCAGAACCGCCCAGTATCGCTCCACCATCGCCGGCACCGCTGCGTCCGGTCGTTCACCGGCCATCAAGCCGCTGGCGCGCACTCCGTGCACCGGGCCGCGCCGGGCCAGGTGCGCTGCCACGCCGAGGCAGGGCCCGATACCGCCGCCCGCGGGCGGCAGCACGACCGACAGCGGGCCGGTGCCCCGCTTGATCGGCACGAGCAGCGACGGCTCGGCCAGCGCGCCGGTCATCGTTGCGCCCCTTGCTCGCGCAGGGCCGCGGCCATGCCTCCGACGGTCGGATCGGTGAAGAAGTCCAGGATCGTCAGCTGCACCGCGAACTCCTCCTCGATCCGGGTCAGCGCGGTCAGCGCGTTGAGCGAATGAGCCCCGAGCTCCAGCAGCGACCGGTCGACCGGCGGCAGCCCGTCGCCGAGCAGGTCGACCCACATCCGCTGCAGCCACGCCTCGATCGGGTCGGCCGACAACGACGCGGCCGGTGCCGCGGTGCGCTCCTCCGCCAGCAGGTCCGCCGCGGCCGCCACCAGCGCGGCCCGGTCGACCTTCCCGTTGGCGGTGGTCGGGATCTTCTCCACCACGGCCACCACCGCGGGCACCATGTAGCCGGGCAGTCGCGCCGCCAGCTCCCGCCGCACCTCGGCGGGCTCCGGAGTCGAATCCCGCTGGGCGGTCAGGAACAGCAGCAGCCGGCGCGCCGCCGCGTCACCGTCGACCGCCGCCACCGCCAGGCGCACGCCGGGCAGCTCCTGCGCGGCGGCCTCGATCTCGCCGAGTTCGACCCGGAAGCCCCGGATCTTGACCTGGTCGTCGTTGCGGCCGAGGAACACCAGCTCGCCGTCCGCCGCCCACATCACCTGATCGCCGGTGCGGTACCGACGGCCCGCGGGCGCTCGGTACGGATCGGGCAGGAACCGCTCGTCCGTGCGCTGCGGATCGTTGACGTAGCCGCGCGCCGGGCAGCAACCGCCCAGCAGGAGCTCACCGAGAACACCGCGCGGCGCCAGGTGCCCGGTGCGGTCGACGACCTGGGCGGTCACGCCGGTGATCGGCCGGCCGATCGGGACGTGCGAGTCCCAGTGGTCGGCGGCGGTCGGCGAGAACGTGGTCACCGCGTGCGTCTCGGTCGGGCCGTAGAGGTTGACCAGCTCGATTTCCGGCCGCTGCGCGAAGAACCGCTTGATCTGGGCGGTCACGACCAGCTGCTCGCCCGAGACGCACAGCCGCCGGATCGCCGGCAGCTCCTCCCCCGCCGCCTCCACCGCCTGCACGAACGGTGCCAGCGCGGCGACCGGCAGGTACACGTGCGTGACGGCCTTGTCGCGCACATGCCGCACCAGCGCGGGGAAATCGCGGCGGTCGACGTCGTCGCGGGCGACGACGGTGCCGCCGGAGACCAGGGTCGGCACGATCTCCTGGAACGACACGTCGAACCCGCACGGCGCGTACTGCAGGAACCGGGTCGTCGAGTCCATGCCCAACGCGTCCACCTGCCAGGCCGTGAGGTTGACCAGCGGCGCGTGGTGCATCAGCACGCCCTTGGGCTTGCCGGTGGATCCCGAGGTGAACATGACGTACACCGCGTCCGCATCGGCGCCGGGGTCCTCGACCAGGTGTGTCGATGCCGGATCGGCATCTCCCGGCGCCACGACGCGCACGCCCGGGATCGGGGCATCGGCCACGGCCAGGCGGCATTCGGCCTTGTCGAGCATGTAAGCCAGCCGCTCGTCGGGCAGCGATGGATCCAGCGGCAGGTAGGCGGCCCGCAACCGCAGCACCGCGAGGATCGCGACGACCGTGTCCAGCAGCGAGCCGGTCGCCAAACCGACGACGTCGCCGGCGCGCACGTCGCACTGCTGCAGCCGGGCGGCCATCGCAGTGGCCGAGGAGTCCAGTTCCGCGTAGCTGATCCGCCGGCCGTGCTCGTCGACCGCGATCGCGTCGGGCTGCGCCGCGCAAGCTTTCCGCAGCCAGCCGTCCAGATCGGCCGCTGCGGGCTCGACGCCGAACCCGTCGGAGCGCTCGGTTTCCACTGTGGACGCGTCGTCGAACAGCTCCGACAACCGCACGCCGATATCCGCGGCGGCCGCGCGCAGGGCGCTGCGCAGCGAGTCCACGATGCCGTCGACGATCGCCGCCGGGAGCAGCGTCCGGTCGTGCTCCAACTCCAGCAACCAGCCACCGCCGGTCGGCGTGACGCCCAGCCACAGGTCGAACTTCGCGGTTCCGGTGCCGTGCTCGCGAAGCTCGCGCACCGGCGAATCCGGCGCGACGTCGGTGGAGTCCTGCATCGCGAGCATGCAGGAGAACAGCGGGTTGCGGTTGCCACCGCGATCGGGGTCGACGTGCCGGACGATGCGCGTGAACGGCACTGCGGCGTTGGCCCTGATCTCCTGCACGCGCGGGGTCACGTGCTCGCGCACGTAGGTGCCGAAGCTCGTCTGCCACGGCACGTCCACGACCAGCGGCAGCGTGTTGACGAAGAACCCGCACAGGTCGAAGGAGCCGATCGTGCGCCGCGCCAGCAGCGGAGCGCCGAAGACCACCGAGTCCTGCCCGCTGTGGCGCGCGAGCACCGTGGCGTAGATCGCCGAGAAGAAGGTGAACGCGCTGATGTCCAGGGCGCCGCAGGCTTCGTCGACCAGCCGGGATTCCTCCGCGGTGAGCCGGATTTCGACGCGTTCGCCGCTGAAGTCGGTGGCCGTCGGGCGGTTCGGTTTCGGGTGCAGAACCGTCGGCGAGGTCTGCCGCAGCGACTCGGCCATGGCGTCGACCGCGGCCGCTGCCTCGGGAGTGTCGGCCGCGGCGACCTGCGCCCGGAGTTCCTTGTGCAGCGCGCGTTCCCGCTTCTCCCGCAACGCCTCGACGTCGAGCGCACCGATGAGCGCGCGGCTGAAGTCGTCGACGAACGGGCGCAGCGAGAACCCGTCGAAGACGGTGTGGTGCACGACCAGCAGCAGCACGGCACGGCTGCCATCGACGGCGCGCAGGTGCGCTGCGCGCAGCAGCGGCGGTTCGGCCAGGTCGAATGCCGTGCTCGCAAGCTCGGCCAGCAACGCCTGCTTCGCCGCGTCGAAGTCCGCGGCGGGAGCCGGCACGATCCGAATCGGCACGCTGTCCGCCGGGATCGGATCCGCCACATCTGCGTGCGGGCGAGGGCTTTCGCGCAGGCCGGTGCGGAGCGCGGGCTGGACCGCGAGCACATCCGCGAGCGCGGAGCGGATCTGCCGGCCGCCGAAGGCGGGATCCAGCCCGATCTCGGCGACGACGTTGTAGAGGTGGGCGGCCGGCACAGCGCGGTGCACGACCAGCAGGCCCAGCTGGGATTCGGTCAGCGGCGCGGCGGCCGCCGGATCCTGCTCGTCCCGGTTGTCCGCCGGGGTCACGACCGCGGTCACCGGATCGCTCCGGCTCGCGCCTGTTCGGGCAGCAGGTCGCGCAACCACCGCCGGAACTGGCCGACGGTTTGGATCCCGCCGAGCTGGCCGGCGTCGATCTCGGCGTCGTCGTCAGGCAGCAGGCCGACGACGATGCGCACGGCGGTCAGCGAATCGATGCCGACCTCGATCAGGGTGGAATCCTCACGCCACGGCACGCGCACGAATTTGGCCAGCTGGGCGTCGATTTCCTTCGGAATCGCTTCCGTCATGACCACTCTCCCCAAAGAAAGCACAACTCTGGACGCGGATTTTCGGTTGACATCTAGACCTGCCGGTCGTCGGGCGAACTGCTCCGCTACTCGTCGCGGTGGTGCTCGGGATCCAGCACGCGTCGCAGCGCGGCCGGCGCCGACAGGAACCTGAACTGATCACCCGGGAGCGCGTGCGCGGCAACGCGACCGAACTCGCGCCACCCGTCCATCGACACCGGCGGCACCTCGTCGTCGCCGGTCCAGCCGACCGCGGTCACCCGGACCCGGCCGGGGACGCCACCGGCGGGCCGGTAGGCGGCGGCCGAGGCCAGATCATCCCGGAACACCCGGACCTGGGTTTCCACCAGCGACGGCAACGGGTTTCCGCCCATCTCCAGGATCACCCGGCACATCACCTCGGCCAGCGCCGCATCGGTGGCGCAGCGCAGGTGATCCGGCGGACGAGCACCCGGTGCGGGCTGGGCGGAGACGAACACCTGCAGCGGTTCGCGACCGCCGGTTTCGGCCAGCCTGGCGGCGGCCTCGTATCCCAGCAGTGCTCCGGAGCGGTGCCCGAAGAAGCCGAGCGGTCGCCGTCGGTAGGCTTCGAGCCCGCACGCGAGTTCCGCGGCGAGTTCCCGGCAGGACGACGCTCGCGGTCGCCGGCCGAACACCTCCCTCCCCGGCAGCCGCACCGGACAGATCTCCCAACGGCCGATGTTGCGCGGCCACCTGCGGTACGTTTCGGCGCCGCATCCCGGGTGCGGCAGCACGAACAGCAGTGCCCGGCTGCCTGGATCGGGTTCGCGCAACAGCCAGCGGGACCATCCGGAGACGTTGCGAAGCATTGACCCGCTCCTCTCCGGATAGGCGCACCGACTCGGTTCCCGGCGCCGCGGAATCCGGTCGATCGCGGGCTCCGGCGCCGTGTTCTCAGACGATCCACGAAGGCACCATCAGCGACCTATCACCGCGCCATCACCGCGCACCGCCGGAGCGATTGGAAGATGACAGCCGCGAAACGGCGGCCTGATAAGTCGGCTTCCTAATGTCGGTGGCAGTTCCGGTTCACGCCGATGGCCGGCATCGAGAACGCCACGTCAAAACCGCAGGGAGCAGTCATGTCCTTCTGGAAGAAGATCGCGATCGCCTTCACCGTTCTGGCCGCCGTCCCGGTCACCGGTGCTCTCGCCGCCGCCGACGACGCTCCGGCCGCCATCGCGGCTTCCGCCATCGACGACACTCCCTGGGGCTGACCCCACGACCGGGGGGCGTGGTGTGGGGGGTGGTTGGCAGGAGGGGCGCCAC
>NZ_JBFAKG010000116.1:0-26653 GCF_040655595.1 Saccharopolyspora sp. NPDC050389 | reverse complement strand
CGGCCGGCGGGCCGGCGGGCTGCGGGGTATGCCGGTTGCCCGTGGCCGTTCTGTTTTTGGCCGCCATCCCCCCCCCAAACCCCCCACGGCCCCGTTACCAGCGGAAACTCGATCGCGAAGCTCCGCCTTCGTCAGAGCCGCTACGCGCCGCGTGCCGCGGCGGCTTCCAGCGCCCGGCGCACCAGCACCTTCGCCAGGTGCCTCCGGTAGTCGGCGCTGGCGCTGGCCTGGTCCGGCGGCGACGTGTCCTCCGCCGCCCGCTCCGCGGCTTCGCCGGCGCTCGCTCCGCTCGCCAGCGCCTCCTCCACGCCGCGGGCCCGCATCGGCGCCGGGCCCATGTTCACCAGCGCTACGCGCTGACCGGCGACGGCTACGCCGACGACCGCCCAGTCGATGGCCCGCTTGGTGAACTTCTGGAAGTCCCAGCCCTGCGCGGGGTTCTTCGCGACCCGGATCTCCACCAGCAGCTCGTCCTCGCCGAGCGCGGTCTCGAAGAAGTCGGTGAAGAACTCCGTCGCCGGGATCTCCCGCGTGCCCGACGGACCCTGCGCGACCAGCACCGCGTCCAGCGCGAGCGCCACCGCGGGCAGGTCGGAGGCCGGGTCGCCGTGCACCAGCGAGCCGCCGATGGTGCCGCGGTGGCGGACCTGCGGGTCGCCGATGGTGCCCGCGGCGTGTGCCAGCAGCGGCACCTCGCGGGCCAGCAGCTCGGAGTGCTCCAGGTCGTGGTGCCGGGTCAGCGCCCCGATCCGGATCTCCGAGCCCTCCTCGCGGATGTAGGACAGGTCGCGCAGGCCACCGAGGTCGATCAGCACCTCCGGCACCGACAGCCGCAGCTTCATCAGCGGCAGCAGCGAGTGCCCGCCGGCGAGCAGCTTCGCGTCGTCGCCGTGCTCGGCGAGCAGGCTCAGCGCTTCCTCGACGGTGTTCGCCTTCTTGTAGGTGAACGCGGCAGGGATCATTCCGCGGCCCCCGACTTCTCCTTGGCCGCGGTCAGCACGGCTTCGACGATGTTGTGGTAGCCGGTGCAGCGGCAGAGGTTGCCCTCCAGGCCGGATCGCACGTCGGCTTCGGTCAGGTTCGGGTTCTCCTCGACGAGCGACACCGAGGCCATCACCATGCCCGGCGTGCAGAAACCGCACTGCAGCCCGTGCTTCTGCTGGAAGGCGCGCTGCATCGGGTGCAGCTCCTCGCCGTCGGCGAGGCCCTCGATGGTGGTGATCTCATGGCCGTCGGCCTGGGCCGCGAGCACGGTGCACGACTTCACCGACTCGCCGTCGAGCAGCACCGTGCAGGCCCCGCACGACGTGGTGTCGCAGCCGATGTTGGTGCCGGTCAGGCCGCAGTCGTCCCGCAGGTACTGAACGAGCAGCGTGCGGTCCTCGACCTCGTGGCTGCGCTGCTCGCCGTTGACGTTGATCGAAACTTGCACGAAACGAACTCCTAAGCACTTGTCGGGTCAGTGTGATCCACTCACCCGAACCAACTCCGCGGGCGGTCTATGCCTCGTTATCTTCCTGTCTTTGAAGCGGCGTAGCCGCTTGGCCCACGCACGCAGGGTGACCACCGGCGGGTTCTCAGACTCCTCCCGCCCCGAGAAGGGCTCTCTGGGGAGGCCCTGCCCCGACGTGGCGTATTGGACATACATGATGTCGGGGATCCCGGACCGAGGCGGCGTCTGAGGTTCCGTTACGGGACCACCTCCGCAAATTGAGTCATGAATGGGCTTGGATGGCCTTCCACACCCGTTCGGGTGTGGTGGGCATGTCGATGTGCTTGACCCCGAGGTGGGCCACGGCGTCGACCACTGCGTTCTGCACCGCCGGGGTGGCGCCGATGGTGCCCGCCTCGCCGATCCCCTTGACTCCCAACGGGTTTAGTGTCGTCGGGGTTTCCATCGTCAGCAGTTCGAAGCTGGGCAGCTCGGCCGCCGTGATGAAGGAGTAGTCGGCGAGGTTGGCGTTCTGCGGGTTTCCGTCGGCGTCGTAGGAGACCTCCTCCAGCAGTGCTTGGGCGGCGCCCTGCGCGATGCCGCCGTGCCGCTGGCCCTCGGTGAGGATCGGGTTGATGATCACGCCCGCGTCGTCAACGGTCACGTGCCGAAGATAGTTCACCTTGCCGGTTTCTGTGTCGACTTCGACGACCGCCAGGTGCGACCCGAACGGGAACGTCGGCCGGTCCTCGGTGAAGTGCACGTCGGCGGCCAGGCCCTCGTCGGCGCGCTGGGCCAGCTCCGCCCAGGACATCGCGACGCTCGGCGTGCCGCGCACCTGCCACGTGCCGTCGGCGAGTTCGAGGTCGGCCTCGTCGATCTCGATCAGCTCCGCGGCCAGCTTGCGGGCCTTCTCCTTGACGTCCACCGAGGCCCGGTGCACCGCCGACCCGCCCAGCTGCAGCGAGCGGGAACCCATGGTGCCCACGCCCTTCGGGATCAGGTCGGTGTCGCCGTGCACGACCTCGATCTTGTCCAGGTCGATGCCCAGCTGGTCGGACACCAGCATCGCGTAGGAGGTCCAGTGGCCCTGCCCGTGCGGGGAGCTGCCGGTGAGCACCAGAACGCTGCCGTCCGGGCGGATCTCGACGTGCCCGGTCTCGCCCTCGGTGTTGTTCGGCGCGGTGATCTCCACGTAGCTGGCCAGCCCGATGCCCAGCTGGAGCGCGGCGCCCTCGGCGCGGCGCTTGGCCTGCTCCTCGCGCAGCGCCTTGTAGTCGGCGGCCTCCAGCACCGCGTCCAGGCCCTTGATGTACTCGCCGGTGTCGTAGGTCATGCCGCCTGGCGTGTCGAACGGGAACTGCTCGGGGCGCACCAGGTTGCGCCGGCGCACCTCGGCCGGGTCGACGCCGGTTTCGGCGGCGAAGAGGTCCATCGCGCGCTCCACGGCGGCGGTCGCCTCCGGCCGCCCCGCGCCTCGGTAGGCGCCGATCGGCGTGGTGTTGGTGACCACGCAGCGCGCCGCAGAATCGACCTTCGGGATGTCGTAGACGCCGCTGACCATGAACCGGGTGAACAGCGGCAGGAACGCGCCCATCCGCGGGTAGGCGCCGACGTCCTGGACGATCTCCAGCCGGTAGGCCAGCACGGTGCCGTCGCGGCGCCCGCCGATGGTCACCACCTGCCGCTGCGCGCGGCCGTGGGTCATCGCGACCAGGTTCTCGCTGCGGCTCTCCACCCACTTCACCGGGCGGCCGGCGCGCTTGGCCAGGAACGCCAGCAACGCGGCCTCCTGCTCGACGCCGATCTTGGCGCCGAAGCCGCCGCCGACGTCGGGCGTGATCACCCGGATCCGCTCCTGCGGCAGCCCCAGGTTCGCCATCAGCTCGTCCCGGCAGCTCTGCGCGTTCTGGTTGGACAGCCACAGGGTGACCTTGTCGCCGTCCCAGGCGCAGGCGGCGGTGCGCACCTCCAGCGGCGCGGCGGCGAGGCGCTGGTTCTCGATCTGCTTGGTGACGACGACCTCGCAGCCGTCGAACAGCGAGTCGTCCAGTTCGCCGCTGGTGCCGGTGATGTTGGTGCCCGCCTCCGGGAACAGCAGGATCTCGTCGCGCAACGCGTCGGCGACGTCGATCACCGGGTCCAGCGGGTCGTAGTCGATGGAGACGAGTTCGGCGGCGTCCTCGCCCTGCGCGCGGGTCTCGGTGAGCACCACGGCCACCGGCTCGCCGACGTAGCGGACCGTGTCGCGGGCCAGGTGCGGTCGTTCCATCGCGGCAGGTGGGGGGCCGCTGACGCCCATCTGCGAAACGAACGGCGGGAGGTCGACGTCCGCGCCGGTGAACACGCCGGCCACGCCGGGCAGCTCGAGGGCCGCCGAGGTGTCGATCTCGGTGATCTTGGCGTGCGCCAGCGGGCTGCGTACGAAGGTGACGTGCAGCGCCCCGGCGAGTGCGGGATCGCGCAGGTCGTCCACATAGGTGCCGCCGGCGGTGAGTAGGCGCGGGTCCTCGCGGCGTTCGACCCGGGTGCCGAGAATGCTCAATGGTGCCTCGCAGTCAAAGAATCGGGAACCGACCAGTGAGTCTGGTGCGACGCCCCGCGCCGCACAAGACTCGCGGCCGTTTTGGTGCACGGTTTGCGGTTGTTTGGTCTTCGTCTTTGAAGCGGCGCCAGCCGCTTGGCCCACGTACGCAGCTTGCACCGCCGCGGGTTCTCAGACTGTGCCCGCCCTGCTGGGCTACTGGGCGAGGCCAGTCCCCGATGCCGCGTATTGGTCATACGTAAGTCGGGGATCCCACAGCCAGGCGGCGGCCGTAACTCCCGCCGGGGGGCCGCTACCCGCACCGCTATGCAAGATGAGTTTGGAAACCGTCATTCAGGCGTAGTTGCCCGTCATTCAGGCGTAGTTGCCGGAGCCTGCGACCTGCTCCGCTCGCCCCGCCAGCTGGCGGACCGCCGCGGTGGCCGCCTCGCGGAGCAGGACCGCGTCGGAGCTCAGCGACGCCAGGTCGAAGCCCAGGTCATGCCAGCGTTGCACGGTTTGGGCGCTGTCACAATGGATGCCCGCCAGGACGCCGTTGCGTCGGCAACTGTCCAAAATGGATCGGACGAGTTGCTCGTGCTCGGCCTCGCGGACCGCCAGGACGGGCGCCATCCCGTGGCCGAGTGCCAGGTCGGACGGGCCGATGTAGGCCGCATCGATGCCCGGCGTGGACAGGATCTCGTCCACGTTCCGCACGCCTTCCGGGGTTTCGATCATCGCGGCGAGGACGGTGCGCCGGTTGCCGGCCTCCGGCGTGTAGTCGTCGACGTCGAACGCCGCCCGGATCGGGCCCCAGCTGCGCGAACCCATCGGCGGGTACTTCGCCGCCTCGACCGCGCGCCGGGCCTCCTCGGCGGTGTTGACCATCGGCACGATGATGCCCTGCGCGCCGGCGTCCAGGGCCTTCATGATCTGGTCCGGCTGGTTCCACGGCACCCGCACGAAGGTCGGCGTCCCGGTGATCGCCAGTGCCTGCAGCATGGGCACCATCTGGTCGTAGCCGACGAGCCCGTGCTGGGTGTCGATGCACACCCAGTCGTACCCGCAGCGGCCCATCAGCTCGGCGGCGAACGGGCTGGGGATCGAGCACCAGCCGCCGACCGTCGGGCGACCGGCCTCCAGGGTTTCACGCAGCGTTGCCATCATGCTCCTTCGAACTCGATCGCCGACCGCGACTTGCTGACGTTCGGCGGGTGTCGTGCCGGACCGGCGAGTCTCCTCGGCGTTGCGGCCGATGTGCGGGGGGCGAAAACGGTGCTGGTCGAAGGGATTCGACGGTGCTCGGGACGTCCGCGACTCTAGGACACATCTGATGTTTCGAGCAATACGCCGAGCGCGCTTCCGCGGCCGCTGACCGGCCAATATCCTGGTGGAGCAACAGATTTCGCCGCCATGCCCCGATTGAACGATCAACGTTGACAGCTCAGAACATCTGATGTATCGGCTGATGCTGCTCGTGAGTACTTTGGATCGCTATAGCGGACCAAAGTGCTCACGAGCGGTGCGCGGGCCGACTGATGTGGAGGGAGCGGGATGGGGCGGAGCAATGACGCGATCGAGAAGATCCGCCAGCTCATCGCCGACGGTGAGCTGAGCCCCGGCACCCGCTTGCCGCGAGAACCGGACCTCGCCGCGCAGCTCGGCCTGTCCCGCAGCTCGATGCGGGAGGCCGTGACGGCGCTGGTGCACGCGCAGGTGCTCGACGTCCGGCGCGGCGACGGAACGTACGTGACGAGCTTGGAACCGCACCGGCTGCTGGAGGGCATCGCCCACGCGGTCGAGCTCATGCAGGACGACACGCTGCCGGAGATCTTCGAGCTCCGCCGCCTGCTGGAGCCGCAGGCGACGGCGCTCGCCGCGGAGCGGATCACGCCCGAACAGCTGGCGCAGCTGCGCGGTCACCTCGACGCGATGCGCCGATCGGAGACGATCGAGGAACTCGTCGCGCACGACGCCGAATTCCACGCCTGCATCATGGCGGCCACCGGCAACCGGACGCTGACCTCGGTGGTCAACGGCCTGGCGGCGCGAGCCCTGCGGGCCCGGACCTGGAACGCCCTGAACATCGCCGACGCGCGCGAGCGGATCATGTCCCAGCACCAGGCGATCTACGAGGCGCTCGAAGCGGGCGACGCGGCGCTGGCCCTGTCCTGGGCGACGATCCATGTCACGGCCTCCGAGAAGGATCTCCTCCGCACCATCCCGCCCGCCGACCGGCGAGACGCCGGCTCCGCCTGAAAAGCCGCGGCCTAGCCCGCGAAGACCTTCTCCGCTTCGCGGATCGTGTGCAGCGTGGCTTCGCGGGAACCCGCGCCTTCGGGCATCAGGAGGACGCGCCCGACGCCGAGGGCCGCGACGCGGTCGGCCAGCTGCCTGCGGCATTCCGCCACGTCGCCAGCGATGTGGCAGTCGGCCAGCCCAGCGGCCGCGTCGAGCGCCTGCGCGGCCGTCGGTGCCGGGTGGTCGACCAGCGGTACGGCCTCGCGGGAGATCTGCAGGTTCAACTCGGCGATCCCGTTCGTCAGCAGCTGTTTCGCGGCCGGGGTTTCGTCGGCGATGGCGAAGTACGACGAGTCGATGTTGTCCCGCGGGTCCAGCCGGTGGCCGTACTCGGCCGCGGCGGCGGCGTGCGCGTCCAGCACCGCGCGCTTCGCCGCCACGTCGATGAACGGGCCGAGCAGCACCGGAAGTCCGTGGCGCGCGGCTATTCGCGCGGATTCCGGGGATTGCGAGGCCAGCACGAACGGCGCGCGGGACGTTTCCGGTGCCGGCACGATCCGCACCTCGTCGAAGCGGTACCGCTCGCCGCTGCCCTTCGCGCCCCCCTGCCGCAAGGCCTCGTCGAGCAGTGCCACGGATTCACCTATGTCGCGGAATCCGGCCAGTCCGGTGCCGAAGATGTCCAGGTCCACCAGCGGTTGTCCGCGCCCGACGCCGAGCGTGAACCGGTCTCCGGAGAGGTGCCGGAGCACCGCGGTCTGCTCGGCGAGGGCAAGCGGGTGGTGGTTGGGCAGCACGCAGACCGCGGTGCCGACGTCGAGGTTCGTGCGGCCAAGCAGGAAGGCCGCCATCGCGAGGGCCGACGGGTTCTGGGCGCGGGAGTTGAAGTGGTGTTCGGTCGTCCATGCCTCGTGCCAGCCGTGCAGTTCGGCCTCGCGGACGTATTCCAGCGACCACTCGAAGACCTCGCGGCCGGTCGCCCCGCTCCCGAAGGAGTTGGTGAACAGGACCAGTCCGTACTTGGTGCGCATGCCGTTCTCCTATTTTTCGTCGTCTGGACGAAAAATCTAGCAGCAGGTGTCGGTCCGGTCGAGGAACTGCGTTAGGTTGGGCTCGTGACCACGTCAGATGCCCCGCGGCGGCGCGGGCGGCCGCCGAAGCTGACCCGCGAAGCCGTCGTGGCGGGCGCGCTGGAGGTGCTCGACGAGTCGGGCCACGACGGGCTGTCGATGCGAGCGGTCGCCGAGCGCCTCGGCGTCGGCAAGATGAGTCTGTACCACCACGTGGCGGACCGCTCGGAGCTGGAACGCCTGGTCATCGAGCGCCTGCTCGCCGCGCTCCCGGTGCCGGACGCGACGCTGCCTTGGCAGGAGCGGATCACGGCCCTGGCGCACGGCATCCGCACGCTGGTCTTCCGGCATCCCAACGCAACGCCGCTGCTGGCGCTGCGGGAATACAGCGACCCGGTGGCGCTGCGCCTGCCGGAAGCCGTCATGACCGCGTTGCACGACGCGGGCCTGCGCGGGTCGGCGATGGTCGGCGGGTCGCGTCTTGTCTTCAGCTATGCCATCGGATTCGCCCAGCTCGACCTGGTCGGCCCGGCGGATTCGGCCGGTGGCTCGCCGATGGCCGCCCTGCCCGAAGCCGAGTTCCCGCACGTGGTGGCCGCGGCCCGGGAAACCCGGAACCACGGCCTGGACGAGCAGTTCGAACTCGGCCTGGAACCCCTGCTCGCCGGCCTGGCCGCGATCGCGGGCTGAGTCACGGCGCCGCGTCGCGATCGACCACAGTGGATGGATCCGCCGTGCTAGACGTTTCCCCAGGTGAATGCCCGTGAGTACTTTGTGCTGCTATAGAGCCTGTTTCCAGGCTCGTTCTGCGTGGCGGTGCGGGTGGCGGCCCCCCTGCGGGAGTCACCGCGGTCTTCTCGCTGTGGGATCCCCGACATCATGAATGCCAATTCACCACGTCGGGGCTGTCCTCGCTGGGAGAACCCCGGAGGGGTGGGCACCGTGAACCCGCGGCGGTGCCGGTTGCGAGGGTGGGCTAAGCGGCTGCGCCGCTTCAAATACAAAACGCCCGCGTTACCACATCCGCACGTCACCACATCCAAAACAGCCTCTATAGCGACAAAAAGTACTCACGGATCTT
Source organism: Saccharopolyspora sp. NPDC050389 (assembly GCF_040655595.1). Lineage (NCBI taxonomy): Bacteria > Bacillati > Actinomycetota > Actinomycetes > Pseudonocardiales > Pseudonocardiaceae > Saccharopolyspora > Saccharopolyspora sp. NPDC050389. Next base: position 18,305 of record NZ_JBFAKG010000116.1, on the reverse strand, counting down.
GACCAGGTGAACGGCACGGCGCGGCACTCGAAGTAGAAAATCCACAGTGGATCGTCAGCCGGACAGCAGGAGCAGCAGGCCGGTGCAGGTGAGCAGGACCATCGCGATCACCACCGGGAGCTGGCCGCGGCGGGCCTGCTTCGGCGGGAACAGGCGGAGGGCCTGGTCATGGGCCGCGGCGGTGCTGGCGATGTGGCCGAGCACGATCGCGTTGATCTGCACCATCGCCACCAGCTCCGGCGACACCAGCCGGTAGTCTATGGCGTGGTCGCGGGTGCCGAACAGGTTCAGCCCGGTGCCGAACGGATCGCTGGCCAGGATCAGCGTCGTCTGCCCTTCCAGCAGGAAGAACGAGAAGTAGTGCGCGATGGCGTAGCCGAGCGCGATCGGCAGCAGCGTCGGCGCGAACAGCCCGGGAAGCCCGCGCGCGGGCGAGACCAGGGCGCTGAGCCGCATCGCGACCGCGTAGAGCGCCGACACGGCGGCGATCGAGCCGAGCAGGCCGAGCGTGTCGCCGAGAACGCCGCCGGATAGCCAGAAGGTCGTCCTGGTCAGGCCGTCGAACCCGGTGGCTCCGATGAGCACGCACGCCACCGCGGCCATTCCCGGCTCGTCGTCGGTGCGCACCAGCCCGGCCAGGGGATTGCGCAGGGTCAGCGCGCCGTCGCTGCGGCGGCCGATGGTGCACAGCCGCGCGATCAGCGTCGCGTACACCTCGAAGCCGTCGCCGCGCGCGAACCAGCCCGCCCCGAACACCCGCGCCGCGACGAGATTCACCACCGCGTAGCCGAGGATCACGCCGCCGACCACGCGCGGATCGGATCGCGCCGGCAGGGCCAGCTCCAGCCACACGAAAGCGCCGAGCCACACCGCGGCGGGCCAGTAACCCAGGCGCGCCGGGTACCGGTCATCCCGGCCGCCCAGGGAAAGCCAGGAATGCAGCGTTCGCAGTGGGTTGACGATCCGCCACACCGGCCCGAACAGCGCGCTGAGCGGCACCAGGCCGACCCAGAACGTCACGTACAGCGCCCAAGGTGCGAGGTTCTTCTCCGTCTCCGGCGGCCCGAGGAACGCCGCGGCCACCACGAGAACGGCCAGTGAGAGCGTCAGAATCCTTGCTGCCCAACGAAGTCCGGCCGAATCGACGAAGCGCAGGACCGGCAGCGGCCGCCCGGCGTCGGGGTTCAGCCACGGCCGCGACCAGAGCTTCGCCAGTGCGGCGAACGAGATCGCCACCGCGATGCCGCCGCCGATGATCGCCGCGACGCCGTTGAGCGGCAGGTCGGTGCGGCCGCCGAGCCCGTGGGCGAGGAAGTTCACCGCACCACCAGGCTGGGCAGCGCCGAGCCGGAGTGGTGCAGCTCGATCTCGAACACGCCGGGGATGTCCGCCCGGAGCTCGACGGTCGCCGGCTCGCCGGGGCGGAGCTGCGCGGACTTGTCGTAGCCGTGCACGTGCAGTTCGTCCGCTTCGTCGCTTCGGACGGTGAGCTTCACCAGGCTGCCGAGCGGGGCCTGGATCCGTTCCGACGAGCCGCGCACCTGGCCGCCGGTGACCTCGAAGTCCGCCGCGACGACGTTCGCCGCCGGCCAGCAAGGCGAATCCGAAGCCTCGTGCGGTCGTCATGAATCCTCCGTAGGCCGCTCAGGTGAAGTCCAAACCATGACAACAGTCAATGTCACATTAGGGCGTGACATTGTCTAGTTCCGCGTGTTCCACTACTGCCATGACCTCGCTCATGCAGCAGCTGCCGGACACCCGCCCGGCCGGTGGGGCCGCCCTGGACCAGATCCTGATCGCCTCGGGAAGCGCGACGCTGCTCACCGCGCTCCTGCTCCTGCTCGGCTACGGCCACCGCACCGGCCGCACCAAGGTGCTCGCGCGGCTCGCCGAGCGCTCCGAGCACTCCTGGTTCCTCCGCGGGCTGCCCGGCTGGGCGGCGCTGCCGATGCAGCTCGCATTCGGCTCGCTGGTGCTCGCGCTGCTCGGCATGTACTGGGACATCTCGCTGCACATCACGCAGGGCCGCGACGAGGGCCCGCTGGCCAACATCGCGCACTACCCGATCCTGTTCGGGCTGTTCGGCCTGTTCGCCGCGGGCATGCTGGCGATGGTGCTGCCGCTGGGCGAACGCCCCGGCCGCGCGGCGGTGCGGATCACCCGCGACTGGTACGCGCCGACCAGCGGAATCCTGTTGGCCGGCGCGGGTTTCTACGCGCTGCTGGGCTTCCCGCTCGACGACGTCTGGCATCGCATCTTCGGCCAGGACGTCACGCTCTGGGGCCCGACGCACCTGATGCTCATCGGCGGCGCGGGCCTGTCGCTGATCGCGCTCGCCCTGCTGGAGCGCGAGGGCCGGTTCGCCCGCACCGGCCGGGCCGAGACGATGATTGCCTGCTACGTGCGGCGCGGCATGATCGGCGGCGGGATGCTCGCCGGGCTGTCGGTCTTCCAAGCCGAGTTCGACTTCGGCGTCCCGCAGTTCCGGCTGGTGCACCAGCCGCTGCTGATCGCCGTCGCCGCCGGGTGCGCGCTGGTGGCCGCCCGCATGTGGGTCGGCCGGGGCGGCGCGCTGTTCGCGGTCGGCTTCTACGTCCTGATCCGCGGCGGCGTCTCGGTCATCGTCGGCCCGGTGATCGGGGAGCTGTTCGCGGCCGTCCCGCTGTACGTCGTCGAGGCGCTGTGCGTGGAGATCGCGGCGGTCGCCCTGCTGCGCAGGCCGCTGGCGCTGGGCACGGTGTCCGGCCTGCTCATCGGCACGATCGGTTTCGCCAGCGAGTACGTGTGGACGCAGTTCGCCTTCGTGATGCCGTGGACGCCCGACATGCTGCTGGAAGGCGTGCTCATGGCCACCGTCGGCGGCGTCAGCGGAGGCCTGCTCGGGGCGTTGCTCGTGTGCGCCCTGCGCGGCGAGCTGCCGAGCCTGCCGGTGCGGCGAGCGGTGTTCGGCGGCGCCCTGCTGGCGATCGCGCTGGGCGTCACCAACGGGCTGATCGGCACCGCGCCCGCGGGAGTGCGCGCGACGATGGCGTTGGACGGGCGGACCGGCCAGGCAGACGTGCGGCTGGACCCGCCCGCGATCGCCCAGGACCCGACGTGGCTGGCGGTGACCAGCTGGCAGGGCGGCACGCTGCAGGTCGACCACCTGCGGCGGATCGGCGACGGCCACTACCGGACCACCGAGCCGGTGCCGGTCAGCGGCACGGCCAAGACGCTGCTGCGGCTGCACGACGGCCGCGCGATGCTCGCGTTCCCGATTCACATGCCCGCCGACGCGGCGCTGGGACTGCCCGAGCTGGCGGCGGAGCCGCTGTTCACCCGCGACGGCCAGCCGGAGTGGCAGGTGTTGCAGCGGGAAACGAAGTTGGACATCCCGCCGTGGTTGTGGATCAGCGCGTCGCTGGTGGTCCTGGCGTGCTCGGTGGCGCTGGTGATGTCGCTGGGATGGGGAGCGCAGCGGGTGTCGTGCGCGATCTCGGGCCCGCCGAAGGCCCGCCGGGCCAAGCGCCGCGCGGTCCCGGTCGCCCGGCTCGCGGACGGCACGGCATGACAGCCGGTGCGACGGAGCTGGTCCTGGCCAGCCACCCGATCATCACGGCGGTCCCGTTCTTCGTCCCGACGTTCGCGGTGGTGGCGGTGGTCGCGGTGATCGTCTACCGAGACCGCCGCCGAAACCCCCGGGAAGACGAAGACCAGGACACCTGATCGCGGCTTCGGGGGGCGCCGCCGGTCAGGTCCCGTGAGTGCTTTGGGGTGCCATGGCGCCCCAAAGCACTCACGGCGTTTCTCGGCCGCCTGACCCCGGTGGGGGAATTCGGCCAAGATCTACAGTGTGGCACTTGTCACATACCGTCGTTGAGGGCAGAGTCGGTGCGGTACTGGCCCCACTAGGCGGAAGAGGTGTTCGCCAATGGCCTCGACGACGACCGAACTGGCCGATCTCCAGCGTGTCCTGGCGCAGCTTCGCAGCAGCGTCGGTGCGCTGCGGTCGCGCTACGGCGACGCCCCGGCCGTGCGCCGGATCCACAACGACGTGGAGCGGCTGGACATAGACGTCGCCGAACTCTCCGGCACCATGCCCACCCAGCGGCGCAGCACCGAGTCCACCGAGGACGTGGTGATCGTGCCCGACACCCCCTACGACCCGTCGCTGTGGCGCGACGCCGACGACGAGGGGCTGGGCGGGCGGGCCCCGCATTAGGCCGACACAGGCACTGCACGCCGCCAGTCGGCAGCCGCCCGCCTGTCCGCAGTGGACCGGCCCGGATGCGGGGGATGAGATCCCCCGCATCTCGCTTGATCGGGGGAAGACCACGACCGGGTTGCGCCGGTTGGGGGACTACCTGGGTCAGGGCCGTTGATCCACAATGAGCGACCTCAGGTGAGCACCGCCGGACGAACCTAGACATCGAGGTCTGCGAATGTCCGCACCACCATCCGCCACCGGACGGGCACGGATCTCCGTGCGAACACTGCGAACCGACCGGTGGTGGCTGCCGCCGCTGGTCACCTTCCTCGGGCTGCTGGCCTTCGTGGTCTACGGCCTGATCCGCACCTTCATGAACCAGTGGTACTGGGTTCCCGAGTACCACTACCTGGCGCCGTTCTACTCGCCCTGCCTGTCCACGGCCTGCGTGCCCGGCTCAAGCCACTGGGGGCAGCCGGCGCCGGACCTGGGGCCGTTCGTGCCGCCGCCGATCTTCGTGCTGCCGTTCGTCCTCGGCTTCCGGCTGACCTGCTATTACTACCGGAAGGCCTACTACCGGTCGTTCTGGGCGTCGCCGCCGGCCTGCGCGGTCGCCGAACCGCACCGCCGCTACACCGGCGAGACCCGGTTCCCGCTGATCATGCAGAACGTGCACCGCTACTTCTTCTACGCGGCGCTGGTCGTGGCCGCGGTGCTCACCTACGACACGGTGATCGCCTTCCGGGGCGCCGACGGTGGCTTCGGCATCGGGCTGGGCACGTTGCTGATGGTGGCCAACGTCGTGCTGCTGTGGTCGTACACGCTGTCCTGCCACTCCTGCCGGCACCTGATCGGCGGCCGCATCAACCACTTCTCCAAGCACCCGGTGCGCTACTGGTTCTGGACCAAGGTGACCTGGCTCAACGGCAAGCACATGCTGCTGGCCTGGTCATCGCTGGTGTCGGTGGCCCTGGTGGACCTCTACGTGCTGCTGGTGGCCAGCGGCGCATTCCCGGACCCGAGATTGTTCAACTAGCCAGAGAGTGTTTCCAGTGGTTTGCGTAGCGGTGTGGGTAGCGGCCCCCCTGCGGGAGTCACCGCGGTCTTCTCGCTGTGGGATCCCCGCCATTATGAATGCCAATTCACCACGTCGGGGCTGTCCTCGCGAGAAGGACCCCTGAGAAACCGCGGCGGTGCCAGTTGAGTCCCACACCGCAAGCGGCTGCCGCCGCTTGTGACATAGAAGGAAGTCGATGGTGGAGATCGAACGGCACGAGTACGACGTCGTCGTGATCGGCGCCGGCGGCGCGGGTCTGCGCGCGGCGATCGAGGCGCGTTCCCAGGGCCTGCGCACGGCCGTGGTGTGCAAGTCGTTGTTCGGCAAGGCGCACACCGTGATGGCCGAGGGCGGCATCGCCGCCTCGATGGGCAACGTCAACTCCCGCGACGACTGGCAGGTGCACTTCCGCGACACCATGCGCGGCGGGAAGTTCCTGAACAACTGGCGGATGGCGGAGCTGCACGCGAAGGAGGCGCCGCAGCGGGTCTGGGAGCTGGAGACCTACGGCGCGCTGTTCGACCGCACCCCGGACGGCCGGATCAGCCAGCGCAACTTCGGCGGCCACGAGTACCCGCGGCTGGCGCACGTCGGCGACCGCACCGGGCTGGAGCTGATCCGCACGCTGCAGCAGAAGATCGTGTCGCTGCAGCAGGAGGACCACGCCGAGCGCGGCGACTACGAGGCCCGCATCAAGGTCTTCCAGGAGTGCACGGTCACCGAGCTGCTGAAGGATTCCGGCCGGATCTCCGGTGCCTTCGGGTACTGGCGGGAGTCCGGGCGGTTCGTGCTGTTCCAGGCGCCGGTGGTCATCCTCGCCACCGGCGGGATCGGCAAGTCGTTCAAGGTGACCTCGAACTCGTGGGAGTACACCGGCGACGGGCACGCGCTGGCGCTGCGGGCCGGGGCGTCGCTGATCAACATGGAGTTCGTGCAGTTCCACCCGACCGGCATGGTGTGGCCGCCGAGCGTGAAGGGCATCCTGGTCACCGAGTCGGTGCGCGGCGACGGCGGAGTGCTGCGCAACTCCGAGGGCCGCCGGTTCATGTTCGACTACATCCCCGAGGTCTTCAAGGACAACTACGCGGACAACGAGGCCGAGGCCGACCGCTGGTACGACGACCCGGACAACAACCGCCGCCCGCCGGAGCTGCTGCCGCGCGACGAGGTGGCGCGCGCGATCAACAACGAGGTGAAGGAAGGCCGCGGCTCGCAGCACGGCGGGGTGTTCCTGGATGTGGCGACCAGGTTGCCCGCGGAGCAGATCACCCAGCGGCTGCCGTCGATGTACCACCAGTTCAAGGAACTCGCCGACGTGGACATCACCGCGGAGTCCATGGAGGTGGGGCCGACCTGCCACTACGTGATGGGCGGCGTGGAGGTCGAGCCGGACACGGCGGCGTCGCGGGTGCCGGGCCTGTTCGCGGCCGGCGAGGTGGCAGGCGGGATGCACGGATCCAACCGGCTCGGCGGGAACTCGCTGTCCGACCTGCTGGTCTTCGGCCGCCGCGCCGGTGCGGGCGCCGCCGGGTACATCGCCGGCCTCGCGGCCCGCCCGGAGATCTCCGAGTCCGATGTGGACGCCGCGGCGCGGCGCGCGCAGGACCCGTTCGCCTCCGCGGCCTCGCCGATCGCGGAGAATCCCTATGCGCTGCATGCAGAACTGCAGCAGACGATGAACGACCTGGTCGGGATCATCCGCAAGGGCGCGGAGATGCGGCAGGCGCTGGAGCGGCTGCGGGATCTCAGGGCGCGCGCCGAGCACCTAGCGGTGGAGGGCAACCGGCAGTTCAACCCGGGCTGGCACCTGGCCCTGGATCTGCGGAACATGCTGCTGGTCAGCGAATGCGTTGCCCGCGCCGCGCTGCTGCGCACCGAGAGCCGCGGCGGCCACACCCGCGACGACCACCCGGCGATGGAGTCCACCTGGCGGCGCAAGCTGCTGGTGTGCGGAGTCGGCCACGAGCGGATCGAGGTCGACGAGGAGCCGCAGGTGCCGATGCGCGACGACCTGCTGGAGCTGTTCAAGCTCGAGGAGCTGCGCAAGTACTACACCGAGGAAGAACTGGCGGACGTCCAGGTGAAGGGGCTGTAGATGGGATACCAGGCGCACTTCCGGGTGTGGCGCGGTTCGGACGACGGCGCGCTTCGCGACTACACCGTCGAGGTCAACGAGGGCGAAGTCGTGCTCGACATCATCCACCGGCTGCAGGCCACCCAGTGCCCGGACATGGCGGTGCGGTGGAACTGCAAGGCGGGCAAGTGCGGCTCGTGCTCGGCGGAGATCAACGGCCGGCCCCGGCTGATGTGCATGACGCGGATGTCGACGTTCGAGCAGGCCGAGACGATCACGGTCAGCCCGATGCGGACGTTCCCGCTGATCAAGGACCTGGTCTGCGACGTGTCCTACAACTACACCAAGGCCCGCGAGGTGCCGGCGTTCGCGCCGCCGGAGGGGCTGGAGCCGGGCGAGTACCGGATGCAGCAGATGGACGTGCAGCGCTCCCAGGAGTTCCGCAAGTGCATCGAGTGCTTCCTGTGCCAGAACACCTGCCACGTCATCCGCGACCACGACGACAACAAGCAGGCCTTCTCCGGCCCCCGCTTCCTGATGCGGGTGGCGGAGCTGGAGATGCACCCGCTGGACGCGGCCGAGAACCGCCCGGAAGAGGCGCGTGGCGAGCACGGCCTGGGCCTGTGCAACATCACCAAGTGCTGCACGGACGTCTGCCCGGAGAACATCCACATCACGGACAACGCGCTGATCCCGCTGAAGGAGCGAGTGGCGGACCGCCGCTACGACCCGATCCTCCGCCTCTTCCGCCGCGGCAAGGACTAACGGACTCGTCCTGATCGGCGGCACTTCATCTCGCCGTGGGGTCCCGACACGCGCATATCCAATGCGTCGCGTCGGGACTGTCCTCGCCGAGAACCCTGACCGGATGAGCACGGTCTGAGAACCCGCGGCGGTGTCGGCTGCGCGGGTCGCCTGAGCGGCCGGCAGGAGCCCCGCGAGGCGCTGCCGCAGCGCCATGCCGCCGGGATCTCGGCGGCATGGCGAACTTTCCTTTTCGGTCAATCCGGTGTCATGTGGAATTCACAATTCCGTGCTCGCGGATGGGCATGGGAATTCTGGCAATTACGGGCGGATTCGTTCTGTAACGAGCCGTGCGCCGGAGAATTGGCCGGTAGTCGCCTCTTCCCGGTTCCTTTCGTCCACAGTGGCCTGTTCTGTCGGTGGTGGCGGGTTTTTGCCAGTCCGGTGGAGGTTCGTTCTCCGGTCGTTATGTTCGACCGCGACCGATTCGATTCCAGATCTTTACGAGAGCAGTGCGGGGTAGTGGCGGAGGTAGGTCATGTGGCTGGCGCGCACCGAACCCCGGCGGCGGTGCCATCGCAGTGGCCGATTTGCCGTTCCGCCTGATCGCCCCGGCCCGGCCGCGGTTTCGCGGCGGGGCTCACCGGTGGTCGGACGTCGTGAAGCCCCGAGACGGCGTCCGACCGCCACCAATCCCTGACACCCCGAATATTTCGGTCAGCGCCGACCGCTGGAAATGAGGATTCCCAACGGTTCCGCGTCGCTGGTAGATCCACTGTGGATTTCTCGGCGGCCGCGTGGTCCTGGCGATGGCGGCCAGAGGAAGTGCGGCGAACGTGCAGCAGATTCTCGTGGCATTCGACGGATTCGTACCAGTGGTCACCGTTCTGCTCCCGGTCGCCGTGGTGGCGGCGGTCGGATCGGCATTGGTGCGCAACTACTTGACGGCACGATCTTTGCGGTGGAGCCCGCTGATCGACGGAGTGCTGGTCCTCTCGGTGCTCTGCGTGGGATTCCTCGTCTTCACGCCCCAGCGGCCTCCGGCCGAACCTGTTCGGCCGGACCTCGGGAAGGACGTGTCGATGGCGCTGGCCGCCGACCCGGGCGACTCACTGCCCTGGGTGCAGCTGGCGGGAAACCTCATCCTGCTGCTGCCGCTCGGCGTGCTGGTCCCGCAGCGGGTTCGGTGGTTCGACAGCATCGTCAAGATCGCGTTCGGCGGGCTGGTGCTGGCCTGCTCGATCGAGCTGGTCCAGTTCCTGGCCATCACCGGCCGGGTGGCGTCCACCGACGACATCGTGTGCAACACGATCGGCGCGACGGTGGGCGGCATGCTGGCCCGCGCGCCGAGCTGGATCACCGCGGCGACGCCCGGCCGCCCGCAGCACAGCGCGACGGGCCGCAACGACCAGACCGTCTGGCTGCTGATCGCCAAGGTCGAGCGGGAACGGCAGCGGCAACCCGCGGCGCCGCTTCGGCGGCGGGTGGGCCCGCTGGTCGGCGAGCAGCGCTCGCGTTGAGACTCCGGTGGCCGGGGCCGCCTTCCGCGTCAGACAACCCGGCCACCGGTCCCAGCCGTTCGGGGCCGTGTGTGTTTTGTGCTGCTATGGCAACACAAAACACACACGGGTATCAGCCCTGGAGCTTCTGGTGGCGTTCGCTCAGGGAGCGGCCCAGCCCGGCGACCTCCTGCTCCATCTTCGGGATGAGGCGACGCAGGGTGGGCCGCAGGAGCCACTCCACCAGTCGCGAGGACGGCACGTTGCGGAGCCAGTGCATCACCATGATCGCCCGCGGCACGTAGACGCGGCGGGCGCGGCGCTCCACGCCGTCGGCGAAGGCCTTGCCGCAGTTCTCGACGCTGGTGGTCGCGCGCATCGGCCACGGCAGCCGCTTGCGCATCGCGGCGAAGGTGCGCAGGTCTTGAGCGACGTCGCGCACCATGTCGGTGTCGATCCACGACGGGTGCGCGCTGCCCACCGCGACGCCGAGGTGCGCCACCTCCGAATGGATCGCGCTGGCCAGCGCTTCCGAGCCCGCCTTGCTCGCGGTGTAGGCGGCCATGCCGCCGGTCGGGCTGAACGCCGACAGCGACGAGACCACCAGCAGGTAGCCGCGGCGGTCGATCAGGTGCGGCAGGGTGGCGCGGGCGGTGTGGAAGGCGCCGTTGAGGTTGACGTCGACGGTCTTGACGAACGCGCGCGGGTCGGCGTGGCGGACCGTGCCGACCGGTGCGATCCCGGCGTTGGCGATGACCACGTCGATGCGGCCGAGCTTCTCGACGGCGGCGGCCACGGCGGCCTCGATCGAGTCGGGGTCGGTCACGTCGGCCTCGGCCCAGAAGTGGCCGCCGCCCAGTTCCGCGGCCACGGCGGCGAGCTCGTCGGGCTCCAGGCCGACCAGGGCGAGCCGGGCACCGCGCCGGGCCAGCTCCCGCGCGGTCTGCGCGCCGATCCCGCGCGCGGCACCGGTGATCAGGATGACTTTGCCGGACACGTTCGGCATGAGCACTCCCTCGGTCGACGTTATCTACTCGACAGTAGGCTACTCATAGTAGGTTTCGTCGGAGCGCTGCGGAAGAGGCGGATTCCGCGGGCTTGACCCTCCAGTCGCGGGAGACCGCACCGTTGACCCCACTCGATCTTGAAGTGGAGGCTTCGATGCGACGTGTGATCGGCCTGCTGGCCGCGGCGCTGCTGCTCGCCGGGTGCGCGGGCACCACCCGGGCCGCACCTGCGCTGGACGTCGGCGGCGGTGCGATCGACGAGCCGCTGGCGGTCGTGGTGAGCGGATTGACGCCGGGGGCGCGGGCTTCGGTGTGGGCGCGGATGACCGACGACCGCGGTCGGCTGTGGACTTCGTGGGCGACGTTCGCGGCGGATCGCGGCGGGCGCGTGGACATCGCCGAGCACGCCCCGGTCGGCGGCACCTACACCGGAGCGGACCCGACCGGACTGCTGTGGTCGATGCGGCTGCCGTCCGGAGAACCGGTGCTCGAACCGCGAGCGGCGTTGAGCGGCCCCGAGGTCCAGCTGACCATCGGCGTCGACGTCGGCGGACGCACGCTGGCGCAGGAACCGGTGGTGGTACCGCTGCACGCGCCGGGAGTGCGGTCGACGCCGATCGCCGAGGGCGGGCTGGTCGGTGATCTCCACCTGCCACCCGGCCCCGGGCCGCACCCGGGCGTGATCCTGCTGGGCGGCTCCGAAGGCGGGCGGCCGAATCCCGAGCTCGGGCGGTTCCTGGCCGGGAAGGGGTTCGCCGTGCTGGGCCTGGCCTACTTCGGGCTGCCCGGACTGCCACCCGCGATGGACCGGATCCCGGTCGAGTATGGCACTCGCGCGGTGGACTGGCTGCGGGCTCGGCCGGAGGTCTCCGACGGGCGGGTCGGCGTGGTCGGCTTGTCCAGGGGCGGCGAGTTCGCGCTGGTGCTCGGCGCGTTCTCGCCCGGGGTGGGCGCGGTGGCGTCGATCGTGGGATCCGGAGCGGTGTTCCCGAGCATGGCGCCGCCGGGATCGTCCTGGACGCACGCCGGTGCCGACCTCCCGCCGCTGGTGATCGCTTCGCCCGGCTCTCCGGTCGGTTTCCTGGCCGCAGCCGCGCGCGGCCGCCCGGGGCAGTTCGTCGACACCCAGGGCACGACGGCCACGCGGGAGGAGCTGGATCGCGCGGCGATCCCGGTCGAGCGCAGCGATGCCGCGTTCCTGCTGATCTCCGCCGAGCGGGACGAGATGTGGCCGTCGCAGCTGCTGCTGGACGTCGCCGCGCGGCGACTCGGCGACCGGGCCGAGCACGTCGTCCAGCCGGGAGCCGGGCACTTCATCCTCGACGTGCCGAACCTCCCGACCTCGTACACCACCGCGGCCGCGCTGATCCCGGGCCTCTTCTGGGCCGCGGGCGGCGGAACCCCGCAGGCCAACGCGGCAGCCACCGCGGACACCGTCCGCCGGGTCGTCGAGCTGTTCCAGGAGGAATTGTGATCAGCATTGCTTGCGGTGCGGCCTACGCGGCGCTGATCGCGCTGCTCGGCGTCCTGTTCGGGTATCCGCTCGATCCGCTGCTGATCGGATTGGCGGTGCCCGCGGCCCTGGCGTTCCGCGCCGGCCGGAACAACTGGGCACCGATGTGGTGCCTCGGCGCTGTCACGGTGCTGGTGCTGCTCGGCGAGGTCGTGGGCTCCGGCGAGCGCATCGAGGTGGGTGGAGTGCTCGTCGGCACTGGTCCGCAGTGGATCGGGGCGTTGGCGGCGGGCTGGCCGCGACTGCTCGTGCTCGTCGGCGCGGCCGGGCTCCGGCGCGGTCAGGAACGGCCGCGCCGCCGGAAGGCACTCGGGTCGGCCGTGGTGCTGGCCGTGATCGCGACCGCGTGCACCGTGTTCGGAACCACGCTGTCCGGCGGGTTGCTGGCCTGGGCGCTGGTGGGGAACATCCTCGCGTTCGCCGTGGCGGGCTTCCTGCTGCTCCGGTCCGGGCTGAGGTTGCCGGTGCTGCTGTTGGCAGTCGGCGCGCTGCTCGCCGGATTCGACGAGCAGCTCCTCGACGTCGGCACCCCGGCGGCCACGCACCTGCTGCTCTGGCCCGCCTACCTCGTGGTGGCCCTGCTCGGGGCCGTGCTGGAAGCGCTGGCCCGCCGGTTGTTCGGCGCGCGCTCGCGTGGTGGCTCCGCCCGACGTTCGACCCGGGCCGGGAAGTCGCCTGATCTTGCCTGACGTTCGGGCACCCGCTAGCCGAGCGGGAACGCGAACGGGGCCGCGGGCGGATCGCCTGCGGCCCCGTTCGGTGCCTCGGATCAGAGGGCGTCGAGCTTCGTGACGGTCTGCTGCTCCTCGGCGACGAGCTCCTCGGCCAGCTCGCGCATCTGCTGCGCAGAGCCTTCCTCCTGCTCGGTGCGGGCCAGCTTCCCGGCGCCCTGCTGCAGCGACAGCATCGCCTGCTTCCACTGCTGGTCGAACTGCGCGCCGGTCAGCTGCGAGACCTGCTGCAACTGCTGGTCGGTCTGCAGGCCGGCGTCGGCGGCGTCGCCTGCCTCGTCCTCCGGGGCGCTGCCGGACTGCTGGCCGACGGCGGAGTTCAGGAACGCGGTCAGCTGATCGACCTGCGGCTGCACCGCCTGCTTGAACTCGGCGGCGAGGGACTTGACCTCGGCGCTCTGCGCGCTGCTCCCGGCCAGCCCGGCGAGCTGCACCACTTGCTGCCGGTTGGCCAGCAGCTGCTGCGCGAACTCGCGGTCCGTCGCGGTGTGCTCGCCGGCCGCGGCGTGCCCCTGCCCGGTGTGCTGCGACGCGGTCGCGGGCGGCGGCGTGCCGGGGGCCGGGGGCTGGTCGCTCGGTGCCTCGGCAGGCGTGCAGCCCGCGAGGGCGAGACCGCCGATCAGCACAGCGCCGATGATCGTGCTCCTCCGCACGTGCTTCCCCTCCAGGATCTGGTGGACGTCGTCCCAGGGCGGCCCGTTGATCGGTAGCTGCTGATCGCAGGTGGGCTGCCGGACCTCTTGCCTCGTAGGCTAACCGGCGCCCCGCGGGCGCGTGCGGCCGACGTCGCCGGGGACCGCCCGCCGTGCGCGTGCTGTCGAGTTGATCTCACTACGCGTGACTGGGCACGTCGCAATGAATAGGGTGGCTACGGCCCGGCCGAACTACGGCCGGACGCCCGGACTAGTATCCGCAGTCGGCAGGCATCGCGACTGGTTTGTGCTGCAGGGGCCCTGCAGGGTGTCGCATGTTCGTCAACCGACCCAACCGGGTCGGGCGGACCCAGTCGGGTTCGGAGAGGCTTCAAAAGGGAGTGCAGGAGGCACCGTGACGGCCGTCGCGCCACAGCCGATCGCCACGCGCCCCTATCCGGTGCGCAAAACGGTCAAGGGGTCATTCCTGGCGCGGATGTTCCGCACCACGGATCACAAGCAAATCGGCATCCTCTACCTGGTCACGTCGATGGCGTTCTTCCTGGTCGGCGGCCTGATGGCGATGCTGATCCGTGGTGAGCTCGCCGTTCCGGGGATGCAGTTCCTGTCGCAGGAGCAGTACAACCAGCTGTTCACCATGCACGGCACGATCATGCTGCTGCTGTACGCGACGCCGATCCTGTTCGGCTTCGCGAACTACGTGCTGCCGCTGCAGATCGGTTCGCCGGACGTCGCGTTCCCGCGGTTGAACGCGCTCGGCTACTGGCTGTACCTGTTCGGCGGCCTGATGGTCGTCAGCGGCTTCCTGCTGCCGGGTGGCGCCGCCGACTTCGGCTGGTTCGCCTACACCCCGCTGTCGGACGCCCTGCACTCGCCGGGCCACGGCGCGGACATGTGGATCGCCGGCCTGGCGGTCTCCGGTCTGGGCACCATCCTCGGTGCGGTCAACATGCTGACCACCGTGGTCTGCCTGCGCGCGCCCGGCATGACGATGTTCCGGATGCCGATCTTCACCTGGAACATCATGGTCACCAGCCTGCTGATCCTGATGGCGTTCCCGATCCTGACCGCCGCGCTGCTGGGTCTGATGGCCGACCGCCACCTCGGTGCGCACGTGTTCGACCCGGCCAACGGCGGCGTCATCCTCTGGCAGCACCTGTTCTGGTTCTTCGGCCACCCCGAGGTCTACATCGTCGCGCTGCCGTTCTTCGGCATCGTCTCGGAGATCTTCCCGGTGTTCAGCCGCAAGCCGCTGTTCGGCTACACCGGCCTGGTGCTGGCCACGCTGGGCATCGCGGCCCTGTCGGTCGTCGTGTGGGCGCACCACATGTACGCCACCGGCGCGGTGCTGCTGCCGTTCTTCGCGTTCACCACGTTCCTGATCGCGGTCCCGACCGGTGTGAAGTTCTTCAACTGGATCGGCACCATGTGGAAGGGGCAGCTGACCTTCGAGACGCCGATGATCTTCAGCGTCGGCTTCCTGGTCACGTTCCTCTTCGGCGGTCTCACCGGTGTCCTGCTGGCCATGCCGCCGGTCGACTTCCACGTCTCGGACACCTACTTCGTGGTGGCGCACTTCCACTACGTGCTCTACGGCACGATCGTGTTCGCCACCTTCGCCGGCATCTACTTCTGGTTCCCGAAGATCACCGGCCGGATGATGGACGAGCGGCTGGGCAAGCTGCACTTCTGGCTGACCTTCATCGGCTTCCACGGCACGTTCCTGGTGCAGCACTGGCTGGGCAACGAGGGCATGCCGCGTCGGTACGCCGACTACCTGGAGTCCGACGGCTTCACCGCGCTGAACACGGTCTCCACGATCGGCGCGTTCATCCTGGGCGCCTCGATGCTGCCGTTCCTCTACAACGTGTTCAAGAGCTACCGCTACGGCGAGGTCGTCACGGTCGACGACCCGTGGGGCTACGGCAACTCCCTGGAGTGGGCGACCTCCTGCCCGCCGCCGCGGCACAACTTCACCGAGCTGCCCCGGATCCGTTCCGAGCGGCCGGCGTTCGAGCTGCACTACCCGCACATCTCGGAGCGGATGCGGCTGGAGGCGCACCTCAGCCTCACCGGCAAGACCCTCGCGCACAAGCACGAGGAGCAGCCATCGGTCGGCGCGTCGGACGACGCGGAGAAGTGACCTGCGCGCTAGCCCCGCACGGCGAAACTGTGCCAGGGTAGGGCTAGCTCGACGATGAGCCCCGGCGGGCGTGCCCCGCCGGGGCTCATCGCATGTTCGGGGGAAAGAGGACTGTTCCAGATGGGCTTGCGTCGCGGTGCGGGTAGCGGAATCTCAGAGGCAGTCTCGACTCCGGGATCCCCGACTTGTGCATGACCAATACGCGGCGCTGGGGCTGTCCTCGCGAGATCGCTCGGGATGCGGGGGTGTCCCCGCAGAGCACTGTTGAGAACCCGCGGCGGTGCGGGTTGCGAGGGTGGGCTAAGCGGCTTCGCCGCTTGAACGAAGAACCGAGAAGGGAACCGCAGCCGTGAACGCGACCACCGTGCTGATCACCGTGACCGGGAAGGACAAGCCGGGGGTCACCTCCGTGCTGTTCGCCGCGCTGACGCGGCACGGTGTGGACATCGTCGACGTGGAGCAGGTGGTGATCCGCGGCCGGTTGGTGCTCGGCGTGCTCGTGTCCACCGAACGCGACCCGGAGCAGCTGCAGGAGGCCGTTGAGCAGGCGATGGCCACCGTCGGCATGACCGTCGACGTGGCGATCGGCACCGAGGACGGCGGCGCCGCGAAGCTCGGCTCGACGCACGTCGTGGTGGTGCTCGGGCAGCCGGTGACCGCCCGCAACTTCAGCGACGTCGCGCGCGGCCTCGCCGAGCTCGACGTCAACATCGACTCCATCCGGCGCGTCGCCGACTACCCGGTGACCGGGCTGGAGCTGCAGGTCAGCGCCCCGGACAACGGTGAGGGATCGGACGACGCGCTGACCACGGCGGTGGCCGACCTGGCCGCGCGCACCGGCGTCGACCTGGCCGTCGAGCGCACCGGGCTGGCCCGCCGGGCCAAGCGGCTGGTGGTGTTCGACGTGGACTCCACGCTGATCCAGGGCGAGGTCATCGAGATGCTGGCCGCGCGGGCCGGCTGCGAGCAGGAGGTCCGCGAGGTCACCGAGCGGGCGATGCGCGGCGAGCTGGACTTCGCCGAGTCGCTCCGGCAGCGGGTCGCGGTGCTGGAGGGCCTGCCGGCCTCGGTGCTCGACGACGTCGCCGCGGAGCTCGAACTCACCCGCGGCGCCCGGACCACCATCCGCACGCTGCGCCGCCTGGGCTTCCACACCGGCGTCGTGTCCGGCGGGTTCACCCAGATCATCGACCAGCTGGTGGACGAGCTGGGACTCGACTTCAGCGCCGCGAACGAGCTGGAGATCGTGGACGGCAAGCTGACCGGCCGCGTGATCGGGGAGATCGTGGACCGGGCCGGCAAGGCCAAGGCGCTGCGGCGGTTCGCCGAGTCGTTCGGGGTGCCCGCGGCGCAGTGCGTGGCGGTCGGCGACGGCGCCAACGACATCGACATGCTCTCCGCTGCCGGGCTCGGCGTGGCGTTCAACGCCAAGCCCGCGCTGCGGGAGGTCGCCGACACCGCGCTGTCGTACCCGTTCCTGGACACCGTGCTGTTCGTGCTCGGCGTCACCCGCGCCGAGATCGAGTCCGCGGACACCGAGGACGGCGTGCTGCGGCGGGTGCCGCTGGACGTGTGACGTCGGCGGCCGGGCGGAATACCGGTGGCGCGGAATCGGATAATCCTGGTGTGCCTGATTCCCACTCGGTGCTGGATCCGCTGATCGCCCGGTACGCCTCCTGGCTGGCATTGCCGGGGGAGGCCACCGCGGACACCTCGGACGAGGACCCGGAGAACGTGGTCCTGATGCCGATGGTGCTGCGGATCGAGCGCCGCGAGCCGCCGGAGCGCACGGCGCTGCTGGAGGCGGCGGCCGCGGCGGCGATCGCGGTGTGCCTCGACGAGCGCTGCAAGCCGGGCGGGGAGTGGCACGAGGCGATGCACACCTGGATCTCCGGGCGCATCCGCAAGGTGGCGCGGCGGGCGCGCGGCGTGCACTGGGAAGCGGTGCAGTCGCTGCCCGGGTGCACGGTTCGCGTCGGCAACGCCGAGGTGCGGGCGTTCCTGCCGATGCGGGTGGCGGACATGCCCAAGGAGCTCAGCCGGCTGCAGATCTCCGGCAGCGAGCTGGAGGCGGACGAGCCGGGCGCGCTGCTGCCGGGAGCGCCGACGCTGTGGCTGAACCCGGACGTGCCGATGAGCGCCGGGAAGTCCGCGGCGCAGGTGGGGCACGCGACGATGATCCTGGCCTCGCTGCTGCACGGGGCGGGGATGGACGCCGAGCTGGAAGGCTGGGCGGCGGACGGGTTCCGCTGCTCGGTGCGGCGGGCCGACGCGGCGACCTGGGCGCGTCTGCACCCGCGCGACGACCCGGAGACGGCCTGGCGGCAGGCGCGGGTGGCGATGGTGCGCGACGCGGGTTTCACCGAGGTGGATCCGGGCACGATCACGGTCCTCGCCCAGTGGCACTGATCCGCGCAAGATCCTGTTTTCGCTGGTAGATGCCGGTGCGTGTTTTGTGTCGCTATAGAGGCTGTTTTGGATGTTGTTGGGTGGGTTGTGGTAACGCGGGCGTTTTGTATTTGAAGCGGCGCAGCCGCTTAGCCCACCTACGCAACCGGCACCGCCGCGGGTTCACGGTGCCCACCCCTCCGGGGTTCTCCCAACGAGGACAGCCCCGACGTGGTGAATTGGCATTCATGATGTCGGGGATCCCACAGCGAGAAGACCGCGGTGACTCCCGCAGGGGGGCCGCCACCCG